>NC_007488.2 GCF_000012905.2 Cereibacter sphaeroides 2.4.1
GAACTGTCGCCTCTTCCTGTCGGGACAATGGAGGATCGGCGGCATGGGATGGGTGCTGATGAGCGAGCGCGAACTGAACCGCATCGAGATCCTGTCGAAGGTGCTCGATCGGAGGATGACGACGACGGAAGCCTCGGTTCTGCTGGCGATCGGCCCGCGTCAGGTGCAGCGTCTGCTGCGACGGTTGCGCGAGGACGGCGCGGCGGCAACGCGGCACGGGTTGCGCGGGCGACCGTCGAACCACCGCCTCTCGCCGGGATTGCGGGACCTTGCGCTGGCCCTCGTGCGGGAGACCTACGTCGATTTCGGCCCCACGCTCGCGGCCGAGAAGCTGGCCGAGCGCGACGGCCTGCATGTGTCGCGGGAGACGCTGCGGAAGTGGATGGTCGAGGATGGGCTCTGGCTGTCGCGTCCTCAGCGCCGGAGGTTTCACCAGCCGCGGCTGCGGCGCGAGCACCTGGGCGAACTGGTTCAGATAGACGGGTCCGATCATCATTGGTTCGAGGATCGCGCACCAGCCTGCACGCTGCTCGTCTTCATCGACGACGCGACGAGCCGGCTGATGGAGATGCGCTTCGTGCCCTCCGAGAGCACCTTTCGCGCTAATTCGCGGCGCTGGATTGCTACTGGACGCGGGACGGCAGGGCAAGGGTTTCTACTCCGACAAGCATTCGGTCTTCCGCGTGGCGAGGCAGGACGCGCGGACCGGCCATGGCATGACGCAGTTCGGCCGGGCGCTGGCCGAGTTGAACATCGAGATCCTCTGCGCCAACTCCTCGCAGGCCAAGGGCCGGGTCGAGCGGGCGAACCGCACCTTGCAGGACCGGCTGGTCAAGGAGATGCGGCTTGCAGGCATCAGCGACATGGAGGCCGGGAACGCCTTCCTGCCCGGCTTCATCGAGCGGCACAACGCGCAGTTCGCCAGGGTGCCTGCCCGGCCGGACGACCGGCACCGGCCGCTGAACCTGCCCCCGGACCGGCTGGCCGACATCCTGTGCTGGCGCGACCAGCGCTACGTCGGGAACCAGCTCACCTTCACCTACGAGCACCGGCGGATCCTGCTGGAGGAAAGCGACCTCACGCGCGGCATCGTGGGGAAATACGTCGACACCTACGCCTTCCCGGACGGACGTTTTGAAGCTCGATGGAAAGGCATCTCGCTCCCCTACCGCAGCTTCGATCCCGAGCAGCAGCATGTCACCCACGCGGCCATCACCGCGAACAAGCGGCTCAGCGACGTCCTGGCGCTGGCGAGGAGCCTGCAGGAAAGCCAACCCCCGCGCGTGAGCCGCGTCGGCCGGCAGCGCACAGTCTACGAGCCGACGGGTCGGCGGAACGACGGCTGGAATTCGAAACTGGCCCGCCGCGCCAGGCAGCGGGCGGACGGGACGGCGAAGCCTCCCGACATCGCGGCGGAATGACCGTGCGGACCCGGAGCGTTCCGCCCCCGCCGGCCCCGTCCCTACGGCCCTTCCTGACGAGAGCGGGCCGGGGCCGGCTCAGCCCTGCGACACCGGGACGACATTTCTACTTTGCACGCCAGGCGACACTTTAACTTGGTGACAACAGTCGGAGCCCGTGCCTTCGGGTCCGGCCGGCGGCCCCGCTCCCGCCCCGAACGCGGCGGCCGTCCGCGCTTCTTCGCCGATGGCGCGAAGGCGGATTGCCCTCGCCGCCCGCATCTGGTCCAGTCGCGGCCAAGCGCAGCAACGGCAGAAGAAGCAGATCCGGCATGAAGACTCCGAACGGCCAAACCGCCTCCTGGCCCGCGCCTGCGGCGCCCGACATGCGCCGCAGCGTGGTGGCGCCCGATCTCGTCGTCGAGGGCGAGATGTCCTCGGCCGGGCCGGTCGACGTGCAGGGAACCGTCGTGGGCGGCGTGGAGGCGCCCGAAGTGGTGGTCGCGGAGGCGGGCCGCATCGAGGGCTCGGTCACCGCCCACGATCTCGCCGTTCTGGGCCGCATCTCCGGCTCGGTCTCGGCGCGGCAGGTGAGGCTCGGGCCGAGCGCCGTCGTTCAGGCCCATGTCCTGCACGAGCGCATCGCCATCGAGGCCGGTGCCGAACTGGACGGCCGGCTCCAGCGCAAGGCCTGATCCGTCTCACCTGATCCTTCGCAAGGATCCCGGCATTCGGGAATACCTCCCCCATGCGGCCGAAGGTCCCGTCAGGGGCCTCCCTCCCACGCGCAGCCTCTTCCAGCGGATCGGGAGTCCCCGATACGAGCACCGCCGCCACGCACGTCGGTGTCTCTCCCAAGCCCGGATGCCCCGCACCGGCTCGGCGCGCGCCCGTCATGATCCAGCCGCCCGATCTGCCGCGTCCCCTCCTCTCGTGATGAGGAGGCCCACCGGCACTCCGGTCACGTTTTCAGCCAAAGCCAAGCTGCCCGATGTGCCGCCCTCTCCTCCCTTGAGCCTTGAGGAGAAGGCCAACCGTCGACCCGGCCACGTTCCTGCCAGTGCCAAGCTGACCTGTTCGCCGCCCGCTCCTCCCGCGAGGAGAAGGCCCACCGGCGCCCCCGAGCCGCACCGCCGCCCCGCGAGACATCTTGCCCAAGGCAGCGGATCGTCCTTCGCAGGACCTGCGTCCTTGAAAGCCGCGCTCAGATCGACGAAAGTTCTTCCAGAAACGAAACCAAATGATCGGATGTCTGCCCATGATGCGGAGTCTTGAACGGCACGCCGTCATCCTCGGGCTCCTGCGCCAGCAGGAGCATGTCACCATCGAGGCCATGGCCGCGGCCTGCGACGCGTCGCTCCAGACCATCCGGCGCGACCTCAACCAGCTCGGCGAGGACGGGCGGGTGGTGCGCTATCACGGTGGGGCGCGGCTCGCCGACCATGCCCGCAGCGCCACCTACGAGGTGCGGAGCGCGAGCCATGTGCGCGAGAAGGTGGCGGCGGGCCAGCTGCTCGCCCGCTTCATCCCCGACGGCGCCACGCTCTTCATCGCCGGCGGCTCCACCCTCGCGCTTGCCGCGCAGGAGCTCCGCGCCTGCGAGGGGCTGACGATCGTCACGAACAACCTCCATGCCGCCGTAACCCTTTATGACAAGACGGGTTTCGACGTCTGCGTCCTGGGCGGCACCATGCGGCCCGCCAGCGGATCGATGATCGGCGAAGAGGCGGTGCGCATGATCGAGCGCTATTCGCTCGACTTCGCGGTGATCGGCACCTGCGGGATCTCGCCCGACGGCGCCCTTCTGGAATATGACCAGAGCCTCGTGCCGCCCCTCCTCGCCATGATCTCGAACGCACGCCGCACGGTGCTGGTGGCCGACGGATCGAAGTTCGGCGCCAAGGGAATCGTGCGCGCCGCCCCCCTCTCGGCGGTGAACCATTTCGTGACCGACCGCGCCCCCGAAGGCCGCGCCGCCGACCTGCTCGCCCGCACCGGGGTGAAGGTGCATCACCCCGCCAATCCCAACCTGAGCTCGCAGGACGCGGCGGCAGATGGCCGTGAATGACCAGAATAGTCCAGAACCGAAGAAAATATCTGACTCATATTGACAATAATTCACAACAACGATCATATCGGCCCATCCGGTCCCCGTAGCGCGAGGAGGCGCGACCGGATCCAGCGGCCCGTGGAGCGGGCCGGCCATCGGCCCGGTCAGGACCGGGTCCTCAGGGAGGGAACATGAGACAGTTCATCATCGGCGCCGCCGTGGCGCTCGTTGCCGTGCCGGCCGCAGCGCAGGAGTTCGACTGGCGCAAGCACGAGGGCGAGACGATCAACGTCATGCTGAACAACCTCGCCTGGACGCAGCTGATGCGCGACCGGATCGAGGCCTTCACCGAGGCCACCGGCATCAGGGTGCGCGCCGAGACCTTCAGCGAAGAGCAGTACCGCACCCGCCTGACCACGCTTCTTCAGGGCGGCTCGAGCGAGCTCGACGTCTTCATGACCCTGCCCTCGCGCGAGGCGCCGCTCTTCGCCTCGAACGGCTGGTATGCCGATCTCGCGCCGCTCCTGAAGGGCGAGGCGACCGATCCGGCCTACGATTACGACGATTTCAGCGCGGCCCTGCGCCAGAGCGGCGTGGTGGGCGAGACCATCACCAGCGTGCCGATCAACGTCGAGGGCCCGCTCTTCTACTGGCGCCGCGACATCTTCGAGAAATGCAACGTCGAGAAGCCCGAATATCTCGAGGATCTGCCCGCCGCGGCCGAGAAGATCCGCGCCTGCGACAGCGCGATCACGCCCTGGGCCGCCCGCGGCCTGCGCGGCACCGTGGGCTACCCGCTCGGCGCCTTCGTCTACAACATGGGCGGCGACTTCATGGATGCGGACGGCAAGGCCTCGCTCTGCCTGCCGGGCACGATCAAGGGCCTCGACCTCTACGGCTCGATGCTGCGCGACTACGGCCCGCCGGGCGCCACCAACCACACCTTCACGCAGGTGATGGACCTGCTGGGTCAGGGCCGCGTCGCCATGACCAACGAATCCTCGAACGAATTCTCGACCCTGATGAAGCATGAGGGCCGGGCCGAGGACATCGGCGTGGATGTGCTGCCCGGCGGGCGCGAGTCCGGCACCTCGAAACCCGTGGTCATCAACTGGAGCCTCGCCGTCTCGGGCCTCTCCGAGAACAAGGAAGCCGCCTGGTATTTCGTCCAGTGGGCCACCGGCGCCGAGAACCAGGAGGCGCTCGCCACGCAGGGCATCGCCCCCTCGCGCGTCTCGGTCTTCAACGGCGAAGGCTTCCGCAACTGGGCCAGCGAAAGCCGCCCGCGCGGCGAATGGCTCGAGGCGCTGCTCGAGATCTCGCAGACCGGCTCCTCGCTCTACCAGACCCCCTCGCTGACCCGGACGCCCGAGGCGCGCGAGATCCTGTCGAACGTGGTGCAGCAGATCGTGCTGGGCCAGACCGACGCCGAAACCGCCGCCTGCGCCGTGACCGACGAGGTCCAGGCCCTGCAGAACTGATCGCGGCGGGCCTTCGGGCCCGCAGCCCCCGGACCTTCGGGTCCGGGTCCCTTCTCTGCCGCAGGCCCGTGCCGGCCGCAGCCCTCCCCTCCCGTTTCAGCCAGGAGAGCCCCATGCCCCCCCCGGTCCCCCGGCCAGCAGGCCATGTCGGCCCGCTGGATGATCCTGCCCGCCGTCGTCATGACGCTGGCCATGGTCATCTTCCCCTTGGGCTTCGCCATCTATCTGAGCCTCGGCGGCAACGGCACGCTGCCGGCCCTGGGCCTCGGCCATTACAGCCGCCTCGTGGCCGACCCCGCCTTCTGGAGCGCGCTGCGCGTGACGCTCGTGCTCTTCGTGGTGGCGCTCGTGCTGCAGCTGGTGCTGGGCACCGCGCTCGCGCTGGCGCTCAACCGCTACAATGTGGTGCGCGGGCTGGTGCGGACGGCGATCCTGTCGCCCTTCATGCTGCCCCCCGTCGTGGTGGGCATGATCGCCATCGTCGTGCTCGATCCGGGCCTCGGCGCCGCCAACTGGATCCTCGAGAGCCTGGGCCTGCCGCATTTCCTCTGGCTCGCCTCGCCGCGCTGGTCGCTGCTGGTGGTGGCGCTGATCGACACCTGGCAATGGACGCCCTTCGTGGCCCTGATCGTGCTGGGCGGCCTGCAGGCCCTGCCCGCCCGGGTCTACGAGGCGGCCGAGATCGACGGCGCCAGAGGCTGGAGCCTCTTCTGGCACGTCACGCTGCCGCTCCTCGGGCCGACGCTCCTGACCGCCGCCGTGCTGCGCTCGGTCGATCTGCTGCGCTTCTTCGACATCATCTACATCACCACGCAAGGGGGGCCCGGCAACGCGACCACGACCCTCAACATCCAGGCCTACAAGCTGGGCTTCGACTTCATGGATGTGGGCTACGCCTCGTCGGTGATGATCGTGCTCGCCCTCATCGTCCTCGGCTCGGTGGTCTTCTTCGCCAGCCTGCGCAAGAAGGTGTCCTGGTAATGTCCGACACGCCCCGCTCCCGCTGGTCCACCCCCGTCTTCACGATCGGCGCGCTGCTGTTCATGTCGCCGATCCTCTGGATGGCGCTCTCGAGCCTGAAGAGCCCGCAGGAGGTGACCGCCTATCCGCCGAAGCTCCTCTTCACCCCCACGGCCGGCAACTATGCCGAGCTGTTCGGGCGGACGGACTTCCTGCACAACACCTTCAATTCCTTCGTGGTGGCCGGCGCCTCGACCCTCCTCGGGCTCGTCATCGCGATCCCTGCGGCCTTCGCGATCTCGTGGCACCGGATGGTCTGGCCCGCGACGGTCAGCCTCTTCGCCCGGATGGCGCCCGGCACGCTGTTCCTGCTGCCCTGGTTCATCATGTTCTCGAAGCTCGGCATGGCGGGCGGCTACACCGCGCTCATCCTCGCCCATGCGGTCATCACCATGCCGCTCGCGCTCTGGATCCTGCTGCCCTATCTCGACGCCACCCCGCGCGAGATCGTGGAAAGCGGCCAGATCGACGGCTGCCGCAGCGGCACGATCCTGATCCGCCTCGTGCTGCCGATGATCTATCCCGGCATCGTGGTGGCGACGATCATGAGCTTCGTCTTCTCCTGGAACTACTTCCTGTTCGCTCTGGCGCTCTCGGGCTTCGACACCAAGACCGCCATCGTCGCCTCCTTCAACTTCATCGGCGAGGGCACGACCAACTGGGGCGCGCTCATGGCCGCGGCCACCGTCATCGCGCTTCCGCCGCTGGTCCTGACCTTCACCGTGCAGCGCTGGCTCGTCTCGGGCCTCTCCTTCGGCGCCGTCAAGGGCTGACCGGCCCCGCCCCCCACGCAAGGTTTCCTGATATGAGCACCGTCCACGTCCGCAACGTCAAAAAGAGCTACTCCGACCTGACCGTGATCGAGGATCTGTCCTTCGACATCCACGACGGCGAGTTCATGGTCTTCGTCGGCCCCTCCGGCTGCGGCAAGTCCACCCTCCTGCGCATGATCGCCGGGCTCGAATCCTTTCAGGGCGGCGAGGTGGCCATCGGCGCGCGCGTCGTGAACGGCGTGCCCGCGCGCGACCGCAACATCGCCATGGTGTTTCAGGATTACGCGCTCTATCCGCACATGACGATCCGGGACAACATGTCCTTCGGCCTCAAGATGCGGAAGACGCCCAAGGCCGAGATCGAGCGGCGGGTGGCGGCGGCGGCCGAGATCCTCCAGATCGGCCACCTGCTCGACCGCAAGCCCCGCGCGCTTTCGGGCGGCCAGCGCCAGCGCGTGGCCATGGGCCGCGCCATCGTGCGCGAGCCCGACGTGTTCCTGTTCGACGAGCCGCTCTCGAACCTCGATGCCAAGCTCCGCGTCGAGGTCCGCACCGAGATCAAGCGGCTTCATGCCCGCCTCGGCGCCACGATGATCTATGTGACCCACGATCAGGTCGAGGCCATGACCATGGCCGACCGGATCGTGGTGCTGAAGGGCGGCGCGGTCGAGCAGATCGGCACCCCGCAGGAGCTCTATCGCGAGCCGCGCACCCGGTTCGTCGCGGGCTTCATCGGCTCGCCGGGGATGAACTTCGCCCCCGCCCGGATCGAGGGCGACGTGGCCACGCTCGTGACCGGCGACCGGGTGGCCGTGCGCCGCGTCACCCCCGGCACGGGCGCGGTGCAGGGCGAGATCGGCATCCGCCCCGAACATGTGCAGCTGGCCGACCCGCACGGCCCGGGCGTCGAGACACTGGTCGATGTGGTCGAACCGCTCGGCGCCGACACGCTGGTCGCGGTCCGGCTCGACGAGGCGCAGCTCATGGTGCGCCTGCCCGGCGAGATCATCCCCGCCGAGGGCGACCGCCTGCGGCTTTCCTTCACCCCCGGCGCGACGATGGCCTTCGACGCGCAGGGACTGCGGATCTGATCCGCGCCGGACGACAGAGGTAGACCCATGAAGGCAGCGATTTTCGACGGCAGCCCGACGCTCCGGCTGACCGACCTTCCGATTCAGGAACCCGGCCCCGACGAGGTGCTGATCCGCATCGATTCCGCCACGATCTGCGGCACCGATCAGCATATCCTCGAGGGCAAGTTCTGGGCGAAGCCCCCGGTGGTGCTGGGCCATGAATTCGCGGGCTACGTCGAGCGCGTGGGCGAGCGGGTGCAGAACTGCAGGCCGGGCGATCTCGTCTCGGTCGAGCCGCATGTCTATTGCGGCTGCTGCAAGCCCTGCCGGCTCGGCAAGCCGCATCTCTGCCTCGACCGTCTGGCTTGGGGGATCAACCTCAACGGCGGGTTCGAGCAATATGCCACCGTGCGGATGGACACCGTCTATCAGGTGCCGGAAGGCATCGGCCCCGAAGAGGCGGCTCTGGGCGAGATCACCGGCTGCTGCATGCACGGGATCGACCGCGTGGGGGTCGAGCTCGGCGATCTCGTCGTGATCCTCGGCGGCGGCGCGGCGGGCCTGATCCTCGCCCGGCTGGCCGAGCTGCGCGGGGCCGCGCGCATCGTCATCTCCGAGCCGAACGCCGCCCGGCGCGAGCAGATCCGCGCCTTCGGCTACCCGGACGTGGTCGACCCGCTGAACGAGGATCTGGCCGCCCGCATCGGCGCCCTGACCGACGGGCTCGGCGCCGACGTGGTGATCGAGGCCGCGGGCCGCGCCGAGACGGCCGCGCAGGCGGTGGAGCTCGTCTGCCACGGCGGGCGCGTCCTCTTCTTCGGCGTGGCCGCCCCCGGCACCATGGCCGCCATCGAGCCGAACCGGATCTTCGCGCGCGAGATCACGGTCGTGGGCTCGATCCGCAACCCCTATACCCACCACCGCGTGATGGAGATCCTGCCCCGGCTCCGGCTGAAGGACATCGTCACCCACCGCTTCCCGCTGGAGAATATCGCCGAGGCCTTCGACGCCGCCCACCGCGGCGAGGGCCTCAAGATCTGCATCAAGCCGAACGGCTGACCCACCCCACCCCGGCCGTGCGCCCCCCCGCGGACCCTCTTCCGCGGCCGGCGGAGCCATGCCCCTGAAGGAAAGACCATGACCGATTTCAGACGCGAGAAGATCCTCGTCGGCGGCGACTGGATCCAGGCCGACGCGGGCGGCCGGATCGAGGTGACGAACCCGGCCACCGGCGCCGTGATCGGCACCGTCCCCGATGCGGGCGCGGCCGAGACGGCGCGCGCGGTGGCCGCCGCCGAAGCGGCCTTCGGGCCGTGGCGCGCCCTTACCGCGGCCGAGCGCGCGACCCATCTGCGGAGGCTCGCTCAGGCGATCCTCGATCACCGCGAGGCGCTGGCCGAGCTTCTGACCGAGGAACAGGGCAAGCCCCTGGCCGAAGCCCGCGGCGAGGTCGGCATGAGCGCAGCCTACATCCAGTGGTTCGCCGAAGAGGCCCGCCGCGTCTATGGCGAGGTGATCCCCTCGCCCTGGCCCGACCGGCGGCTCCTCGTCACCCGGCAGCCGGTGGGCGTGGTGGCGGCGATCACGCCCTGGAACTTCCCCTCCTCGATGCTCGCCCGCAAGATCGGCCCCGCGCTGGCCGCGGGCTGCACCGTCGTGGCCAAGCCCGCCAGCCAGACGCCCTTCTCGGGCCTGGCCTGGGGGGTGCTGGGCGAGATGGCGGGCCTGCCCGCGGGCGTGCTGAACATCGTCACGGGCTCGGCCCGCGCCATCGGGGGCGAGCTCACCGCCAACCCATCGGTGCGCAAGATCACCTTCACCGGCTCCACCCCCGTGGGCAAGGTGCTGCTCGCGCAGGCCGCGGGCACGGTGAAGAAGATGTCGATGGAGCTCGGCGGCAACGCGCCGTTCCTCGTCTTCGACGATGCCGATCTCGACCGCGCCGTCGAGGGCGCCATCGCGGCCAAGTTCCGCAACGCGGGCCAGACCTGCGTCTGCACCAACCGCTTCTACGCGCAGGCCGGCATCCACGATGAGTTCGTGAAGCGGCTGGCCGCGGCCACCGCCGCGCTGAAGGTGGGCCCGGGCGCACAGGACGGATCCGAGATCGGCCCGCTGATCGACGCGGCCGCGGTGGCCAAGACCGAGGAGATGGTGGCCGACGCCACCGCCAAAGGCGGGCGCATCGTCACCGGCGGGCGGCGGCACACGGCCGGCGCGGGCTTCTACGAGCCCACCGTCATCGCCGACGCGACCGACGCCATGACCTTCGCCCGCGAGGAGATCTTCGGCCCCGTGGCCCCGGTCTTCCGCTTCGAGACCGAGGAGGAAGCGATCCGGCGCGCCAACGCCACCGAGTACGGCCTCGCCTGCTACTTCTACACAAGCGATCTCGGCCGCGCCTTCCGCGTCTCCGAGGCGCTCGATTACGGCATCGTCGGCGTGAACGAGGGGCTGGTCACCACCGAGGTCGCCCCCTTCGGCGGGGTGAAGGAGTCGGGCTTCGGCTCCGAAGGCTCGCACCACGGGATGCAGGATTACCTGACGCTGAAATATACCGCGATGGGAGGGCTCGGCCGATGACCCGCCGCCACGCCGTAGCCCTCATCCCCGGCGACGGGATCGGCCCCGAGGTGATCGACGCGAGCCTCGAGGTGCTGGAGAAGGTGGCGCGCCTCCACGGCTTCGCGCTCGACATGACCCGCTTCGACTGGTCCTGCGACCGCTACCTCGCCACCGGCCGCATGATGCCCGAGGACGGGATCGACCAGCTCCGCCCCCATGCGGCGATCCTTCTCGGCGCCGTGGGCTGGCCCGCGCGCGTGCCGGATGCGGTCTCGCTGCACGGGCTTCTGCTGCCGATCCGCAAATCCTTCGACCAGTTCGCCAACATGCGCCCGCACAGGCTTTTGCCCGGCGCCACCGGGCCGCTGAAGTCCGAGGCCTTCGACATCCTCTGCATCCGCGAGAACACCGAGGGCGAATATTCCGGCGCGGGCGGGCGGATCCATGTCGGCACCCCGGCCGAGGTGGCGGTCGAGACCTCGATCTTCACCCGCCGCGGCGTCGAGCGCATCCTGCGCTTCGGTTTCGAACAGGCGCGGCGGCGCTCGGGGCGGCTCGCCTCGGTCACCAAGTCGAACGCGCAGAAATATTCCATGGTCTTCTGGGACGAGGTGACGGAAGAGGTCGCGGCCGATTATCCCGACGTGACCGTCTCCCGCTACCATATCGACGCCATCGCGGCGCGGATGGTGATGGCGCCCGAGACGCTCGACGTGGTGGTGGCCTCGAACCTTTTCGGCGACATCCTGACCGACCTCGGCGCGGCCATTCAGGGCGGCCTCGGCTTCGCGCCCTCGGCCAACATCAACCCCGACCGCAGCCAGCCCTCGATGTTCGAGCCGGTCCACGGCTCGGCCCCCGACATCGCGGGGCGCGGCATCGCGAACCCGGTGGCCACGCTCTGGTCCGCGGCCCTCATGCTCGACCATCTGGGCGAGGAGGCGGCCGGCCGGTCGCTTCTCGCCGCGCTCTCGGCCGTCACCGCCGAGGGCCGCCTCCGCACACCCGATCAGGGCGGCCGGGCCTGCACGACCGATGTCGCGCGCGCCGTGGCCGACCGCCTGTCCTGACCCCCCTTCCCCTCGAAAGGATTTCTCCCATGGCCTCCACCCCGGATCTCTCGGCCCTCCAGCGTCCCTCGGGCGCCTTCGCCATGCTCGCCATCGACCAGCGCGAGTCGATGCGCGCCATGTTCGCCGACACTCAGGCCGAGCCGGTCAGCGACCGCCAGCTCGTCGATTTCAAGCTCGAGGCGCTGCGCCACCTGACGCCCCACGCCTCGGCGGTGCTGATCGACCGGCCCTTCGGCTGGCAGCCCGCGCTCGAGGCGGGCGTCGTGGCGCAGGGCTGCGGCCTCATCGCCGCCGCCGACGAATTCCACGCCAGCGCCGACGAGATCGTGGCCGATGCGGGGCTCGACGATCTGGTGGTGCCCGAGGCGGTGAAGGCGCAGGGCGCGCAGGCGCTGAAGCTGCTCGTGGTCTGGCGCCCGGACGGCAACCCCGAAAAGCGGATCGCGCTGGTCGACGAATTCGTGGCCCGCTGCCGCCGCGCCGGGCTCATCTCGCTGATCGAGCCCGTGTCGCGCAAGCCGCTCGACGGGCGGCCGCACGATCTGCACGACGGCATCCTCGCCGCCGCGCGCGAGCTCGGCAACCGCGGCCAGGACATCTACAAGGCCGAAGTGCCGCTCCATGCCGCGGGCGACGAGGCCGAGGTGCGCCGCCGCTGCGCCGAACTCACGGAAGCCATCGCCTCGCCGTGGGTGGTGCTCTCCTCGGGCGTGGCGCCGGACCGGTTCCCGACCGCGGTGGAATGGGCCTGCCGCGAGGGCGCGCAGGGCTTCCTCGCCGGACGCGCGGTCTGGAAAGAGACCATCGGCGCCCCCGACATGGCCGAGGCGCTGCGCACCACCGCGGTGGACCGGCTGAAGCGGCTGTGCGAGACGGTGGACCGGGCGGTCGGCTGACGGCCCGCGGCGGAAGGAGAGCGCGATGAACGTTCGGGTGGCCTGCGTCGGCGGGGCGGTGCTGGATCGGGTCTACGAGGTCGCGGCGCTGCCCGGCACCGACGGCAAGTCCCGCGCCTCCTCCTACCGCGAGTTCGGCGGCGGGATGGCGGGCAATGCCGCGGTGGCGATCGCCCGTCTGGGCGGGCAGGCCCGCTGGTGGGGCCGCGTGGGCGACGATGCCATCGGCGCGGGCGTGCTGGCGGGGCTCGCGGCCGAGGGCGTGGCCACCGCCGAGGCGCGCGTGGTGGAGGGGGCGGTCTCGTCCCACTCGCTCGTCCTCTCGGATGCCGAGGGGCGGCGCGCCATCGTACTCTACCGCTCGGACGGGCTCGACCCCGATGCCTCGTGGCTGCCGCTCGCGGCGGTGGGCGGGCTCGATGCGGTCCTGGCCGACAACCGCTGGATCGACGGGGCGGTGGCCGCCCTCACCGCCGCGCGCGCGGCGGGCCTGCCGGCGGTGCTCGATGCCGATGCGGGCGCCGACCCCCGCAGCCGCGAGGCGGTGCAGGCGGCCTCGCATGCGATCTTCTCCGAGCCGGGGCTGGCCGAGATCTACGGCACCTCCGACCCCGACGAGGGCCTCCGCCACGCCGCGGCCGACGCGCCCTTCGTGGCGGTGACGCTGGGCGAGGCGGGCCTGCGCTGGCGCGACGCCCGAGGCGGCCTCGCCTCGCTGCCCGCCTTCCCCGTCCGGGCGGTCGAGACGGTGGGCGCAGGCGACGTCTTCCACGGCGCCTTCGCCCTCGCGCTGGCCGAGGGCCAGCCGCCCGAGGACGCGCTCCGCTTCGCCGCCGCCACTGCCGCGCTGAAATGCCGGGGCTCGGGCGGCCGCGCGAGCTATCCCGGCCGCACCGCCGTCGAGGACCTGCTGCGGCAGGGCTGACGGCGCCCCTTCACATCAGAAAGAGAAATACCCTTCAGCCGGGGGGAGCATCGGCCTGCCCCTTTCCTCCGAAAGCAGAGGCAGGGGGAAGGGGCTTCGGCCCAATGCCCGCCCTGGCCGCCCATTCACCGAGCGATGTCGCCCCTTTCAGCCGAAAGCTCGGCGAATTGCGGAGGGCAGGCCGGGCTTTTGCCGGTTCGATTTCAATCCCCACGCTGCTAGGCTCTGCCGCGGACAGGGCGCCTGCGCAAAATGGCCGCGTCATCGCGCCTTTTGCGGCCCGTCCGGTTCAGTTCATAGTATCGGGATTGGTTCAATGCCTCCTTCTCGCGAGGTCCAATGGCACAGGCAGCGGCATTCGCAGCGTCTGGAAGCGCTTCAGGCCTGCCGGATGATTGCAGCGGTCGCCGTCGTGCTGTTTCACGCGAACAATTTCGTCCTGCCGATGCGGCTCTACGAGGGCGAAACCCTCTGGCGCGGTTTCGGCATGGGCTATGCCGGCGTCGAATTCTTCTTCGTCCTTTCGGGCTTCATCATCGCCCATATCCATGCCGCCGATATAGGGCGGCCGGAACGGGCAGGCCGCTTCCTGCAAAAGCGATTCCTGCGGATCTATCCGCCCTACTGGATCGTGCTGAGCGCGCTCGTGCTGATCTATGTCGCGCTCGAGGGAATCGTCTCACCCTCGCGTCTGGCTCCCGCGGCGCTTCTGCGCGATTATCTGCTGATCCCCGCGCCGCAGAGGCCGCTCCTGTCGGTCGCCTGGACGCTGAAACACGAGATCCTGTTCTATCTCCTGTTCGTCCTCTTCATCCTCAGGCGCGAGATAGGCGTCGTCGTCTGCGCGCTCTGGCTCGCGGGCACGCTCTCCCAGATCCCCGCAGCGTCCGAGACGCCGCTCTTCGCCACCCTCTTCTCGCCCTACAACATTCTCTTCGGGATGGGCGTGGCGGTCGCGCGCCTTCACCGCCACCTGCCCGAAAGCCTCGTCTGGCCGCTCCTGACGGCGGGCGGCGCGGGCTTCCTTCTGGTCGGGCTGAGCGAGCAGTTCCTCGTCGCCTGGCCGCTGCCTCTCCGCTGCCTCGCCTATGGCCTCGCCGCCGCCGCGGTGATCGCGGCGCTGGCCCGGGCACAGACGGGGGCGCCCGGCTGGTGCGTGTTTCTGGGCGATGCCTCCTATGCCATCTACCTGATCCACCTGCCCGTGATGAACATGGTAGCGGTGCCGCTCGCCCGGACGGGCCTGCAGGAGGTCCTGCCTCCCGCGGTCCTGTTCGTCTTCCTCGTGGGCCTGTCGATCCTCGCGGGCGCGCTCTTCCACCGGGGCGTCGAGCGCGGGTTGCTCGCCGCGCTCCGGCCCCGGCGGCGGGCCACGCTCTGACGGCGCGGGGGGCCTGATGCGCGCCGCCCTCCTGCCGCTCCTCTGCGCCCTCTGCGGCGCGGCCACCGCCGGGGACTGCCCGGCCCCGCCCGACACCGCCGCAGCCCTGCAGGGCTGCGAGGTGATCTATCTCGCCCCCGACGGGCGCGACGACTGGAGCGGCCGCCGCGCCGCGCCCCTGCCCGACGGCAGCGACGGGCCGATGGCGAGCCTTGAGGCCGCACGCGACGCGGCCCGCGCGCGCGGCGGGCCCGCCACCCTCGCGCTGCGCGGCGGCGACTACCGCCTCCTCGATCCGGTCGCCTTCGACGCGCGCGACAGCGGCCTCCGCATCGTGGCGGTTCCGGGCGAGCGGCCGGTGCTGCACGGCGGCCCCGCGCTGGAAGACTGGCAGGAGGAGCCGGGCGGCCTCTGGTCGGCATACTTCGATCCCGCCCGCGCCGCCCTCGGCCTTTTCCTCGACGGGACGCGCCAGATCCCCGCGCGCTTCCCGAACCTGCCGCCCGACGCCACCCCCCGCGACGGCTGGCTCTTCGCCGACCGCCCCCTGCCCGAGATGGAGCCGAACCACCAGATCCGCATCCGCCCGGCCGACCTGCCCGCCTTCGCCCGTCCCGAGGGCCTCTCGGTCCACATCGTCGGCGGCTTCGTGCCGGGGATGCAGTGGGGCAGCGACATCCTCCCCGTCCTGTCGGTCGATCCCGGCACCCGGATCGTCGGCACCGGCGGCACCGGCTATTTCTTCACCGGCGAGGGCAGCCGCTATTTCCTCGAAGGCCGGCGCGAGTTTCTCGATGCGCCGGGCGAATGGTGGCAGGACGCGGCCGCAGGGCGCCTCCTCTACCGCCCTCCCGTCGCGGATCCGTCCCGCCACAGGCTCGGCGCGGCCACCCTCGCCACCTTCCTCGAGATCTCGGGCGCAGAGGATCTGCAGGTCACGGGCCTCGAATTCCGCGACGCGGCGATCCTCGGCACGGGCAAGTTCGGCACCGACATGCGCAGCTACGGCGCGATCCGGCTCACCCACGCCGACCGCGCCCGGATCGACGGCAACCGGTTCGAGAATGTGGGCGTGGCGATCCATGTCACCGAAAGCCGCGACGTCCTCCTCTCGGGCAATGACATCGCCCATGCGGCCGGCAACGGCATCTATGTCGGCACCAGCTGGGGCTCGTTCGGCCGCTCGGACGGGGTGAGGATCGCCGGCAACCGCATCCGCGACGTGGGCGAGGTCTTCTTCGAAAGCGCCGGCATCTGGCTGCAGGCCAGCGACGGATTCCGCATCGAGGGCAACCTGATCGCCGGCGCCGCGCAGTTCGGCATCAGCGCGGGCTCGCTCTGGGGGGCCGAGGACGCGAGCCACGACGGGCTCATCCACGGCAACATCCTGCGCGACAGCAACCGGCAGACCGCCGACGGCGGCGCGATCAAGCTGATGGGCGCGCAGATGGACCGCCAGCGGATCGCCGTCGAGGGCAATCTCGTCACCGGCACCGACGCGCTGACGAACCGCCCGGACGGCAGCTTCTGGCCGCCGCGCCACGAGGATCCGGCGGACTGGCCCGGCCCGATCAGCTGGGCCATCTATCTCGACGAGCGGGCGAGCGGCAACCGCATCGCGGGCAACCTGCTGATCGGCAACGTCACCGGCATCGGCATCAACGGCGGCTGGGCGAACGAGGTGCGCGGCAACGTGATCCGCGACGGCACGGCCAGCGCCTTCCGCATCGACGACGCGACCGGCCGGTCCTGGCACCCCGACTGGGCGGCACCGAACCGGATCGAGGAGAATACGGTGGTGACCGACCGCCCCGGGACGCCGATGGCCCATGTCCATGCGCCCGCGCATGGCGCGGCCTTCGTGGAAATCGGCCCGAACCGCCTCCTCGCCGAGCCCGCGCCGCCCCTGCCCCCGGGCCTCGCAGATCCCGGCGACTGCCCGCCCGGCTGAGGCCTCCGCGCCTCCCCGGAAACGACCCCGCCCTAGTCCGCCGGAGGGCGCGGCCGCAGCAGCCGCAGGAACAGCATCGCGGCCATCGGCCCCAGCAGCGCCACGGCAAAGAGCCGGATCGTCTGCAGCGTCATCACGAAGGCCACGTCCGCCTCGGCCCCGATGGCGATGATCGCGATGGAATCGATGCTGCCCGGCACGGTCGCGAGCAGCGCGCTTAAGGGATCCACATCCGCGATCCACGACAGAAGCAGCCCCGAGCCCGCGCAGAAGAGGATGAGGAGAAGGCTCGCCGCCACCAGCGCCGGCAGGGCGCGCAGGCCCGTGCGCATCAGCTCGGGCGTGAAGCGCAGCCCGATCTGCAGCCCGAGCCACAGGAAGGCCGCCGCCACCAGCCAGCCCGGCATGGCGATATTCACCCCCGCCACGCTCAGCCCCGCGGCGAGCGTCAGCGGCACCAGCGAGGCGCCCGCCGGAAGCGCGGGCAGCCAGCGCGCCGCGGCGACGCCGAGGGCCGCGATCCCCCCGGCCCTCAGGGTCGAGAGAAGACCCGGCGCGGCGGTCCCGCTCAGCGGATGGGCGCCCGTCCCCGCCAGCAGCATCGCCACCCCCACCATCGACGAGATCACCATCATCAGCCGCAGGATCTGGATGAAGGCCACCATCCGGCTGTCGAGCCCGCGCTCGTGCGAGATGGCGATGACGGTGCCGGCCATGCCGGGCAGGAAGCCCCAGATCGCCACCTCGCGGTCGATGCCGGTCCAGGCCGCGGCGATGAGCCCGGTGGCGCAGGCGGCAAGGAAGGTCAGCACGACGAAGATGCCCAGAACCGGCCCGAGCTCGACCGCGCGGGCGAGGATGCCCGGATCGATGTGCAGCGCGATCAGGCAGCCCGCGATGCCCTGCGCCGCCTGATAGGCGGGCCGCGGCATCCGCACCTGCGCGCCCCGCAGGCCGAAGATCGCGCCGAGGATCAGCGGCCCCACCATCAGCCCCGCCGGCAGGCCCAGAGCCTGCAGCCCCTGCCCCGCCGCGAGGCCCCCCACGGCGAGAACCGCCCATTGCAGCCAGGCCGGCCAGGCGGCGATCCGCTTCATGCTCTCTGTCTCATGTCCCGTTCCCGCAGGCGCGCCCGACGGCCTCCTCTTAAGCCGTGCCCCCGGCAGAGGAAAGGCGAAGCCGCCTCTGCCGGCCGTTCTCAGCGCAGGTTGCGGCAGCCGCCGCGCGACATCCGCGTGGGCAACGCGGGGAAGGACGATCCCGCAGGGGTCGCCCGCGCGGGCCACGGGGCGATGATCGAGACCCGCGCGCAGGCGACAGGAGCAGAGCACCGCGGCCGCGCCCCAACCCGCGGGAGCCGGAGGACGGCTGAAAGAGGGGGCGGTCAGCCCCCCTGATGCGGCTCGAGACGGGGCAGGAACCAGGCCAGAAGCCCGATCAGCGGCAGGAAGGCGCAGATCCGGTAGACGGTCTCGACGCCGTAGCTTTCCGCGAGCACCCCGAGGAGCGCGGCCGCGATCCCGCCCAGACCGAAGTTCAGCCCGTAGAACAGCCCGCCGATCAGCCCGATCCGGTTCGGCAGCAGGTCCATCGCATAGATCAGGATCGAGGCGAAGGCGCTCGCCATGATGAGGTTGATCGCCACCGTCAGCACGCCCGTCCAGAACAGGTCCGCATAGGGCAGCATCAGCGTGAGCGGCAGCGGCCCCAGCACCGAGATCCAGATCACCCGCTGCCGGCCGATCCGGTCGCCCACGATGCCGCCGATCAGCACGCCCACCGCGGCTGCCACGAGGAACAGGAACAGCATCACCTGCGCCGAGGGGATCGACAGGCCGAACCGCTCCATCAGATAGAAGGTGTAGAACGACCGGAAGCTCTCGCCGTAGGCGTTCTTGGCGAACATGAGCAGCGTCAGCACCACGAGGCCCACAGCGATGGTGGCGGGCGCATGGCGCGGTGCCGCGCCCCCCTGCCCCGCCTTGGCCCGGCGCGCGGCGAATTCCGCGCTGATCGCGCGCTGGCGGCTGCCGATCCACGACAGGAGCAGCATGGCCAGCAGGGCGATGACGGCAAAGCCCGCGAGGCTCGGCTGGCCGCACGGCACGATGATGAGCGCGGCCGCGATCGGCCCGAGCGCGCCGCCCGCCTGCCCGCCCACCTGAAAGATCCCCTGCGCGAGGCCCTGCCGCCCGCCCGCCGCATAGCGGGCCATGCGCGTGGCCTCGGGGTGGAAGATCGACGAGCCGATCCCGATCAGCGCGACCGAGACGAGGATGGTCCCGTAGCTCTGGGCATAGGCGAGGCTCACCAGCCCCGAGAGCGTGAACATCATCCCCACCACCGGCGAGTAGGGCATGGGCCTGCGGTCGGTCAGCGTTCCCACCACCGGCTGCAGAAGCGAGCCTGCGATCTGGAAGGTCATGGTGATCATGCCGATCTGCACGAAGTCGAGCCCGGCGGACTCCTTCAGGATCGGATAGGCGGCGGGGATCAGCGACTGCATCAGGTCGTTGAGCAGATGGGTCAGCCCCAGAACCACCAGCACGGCGAGGTGGGTTCCGGAACGGGTCACGGTCGCGGTTGTCATGTCGGTAACTTCGGCTTTGGATGGGCCCCCGTGGGGCAACCGGCCCAGTTGCACATAGACGCCCGCCCGTCGCAAGAGCGCAGGCCCCCCGCCCGCGCCTTTCTCCGCAGGCCTGTCCCCGCGGCAACACCGAAATAAAAGCGTTTTTCATCCGTTTCTTGCCGGGCATCCCACGCGTGAACGGGCCGATGGCCCGGGCCCGCTCCTCCTGCAGGCCGTCTTCCACCTCATCCGCGCGGGGGCCGGAAAAGCTGCCCTGACCATGGCAGGTCGGCGATGCCACCCCTCCTCCGGGCGCCTTCGGGCCGGAACGCAGAGCCCCCCTCTCCCGCCGCTCCGCAGTCGGGCAGCCCCGCTGCCGGATGCGCGCCTGCGGCACTGCGCCCATGGTCCTTTGCCCCGCCGCCGCTAGCTTGGCAGTCAGCAACGACGAGAGACCGATGACCCGCCTCCTGCCCCTCCTCACCCTTCTGGCCGCTCTGGCCTTCGCCGCCTCGCCGCTCACCACGCAGGGCTTCAACGGCTTCACCGCCGACCAATTCCCGATCCCGCAGGTCGATCCGCCGGTGCAGCCCGCGGGCTACGCCTTCGCAATCTGGGGCGTGATCTATCTCTGGCTGATCCTCGGCGCGGGCTTCGGCCTCTGGAAGCGCGCCCGCGACCCGGACTGGCAGCGGATGCGGCCGCCGCTGCTGGCGAGCCTCGCCATCGGCGCGGCCTGGATCCCGGTCGCCAATGCCGCCCCCGTCGCCGCCACCGCCATGATCTGGGCCATGCTCGCCGGCGCCGTGGCCGCGCTTGTCCGCAGCGGTCCCCGCGATCCCTGGTGGCAGCGCGCGCCCGTGGCCCTCTATGCAGGCTGGCTCACCGCCGCGGCCTCTGTGGCGCTGGGGCTGGTCGCGGCCGGACACGGCCTCCTGTCCGCAGAGGCGGCAGCGCTTGCGGCCCTCGCCCTCGCGCTGGCCTGTGCCCTCGCCGTGATCCTCCGCGGACCCCGCGCCCCCGCCTACGGCACCGCCGTGGCCTGGGCGCTCGGCGGCGTGGTCGTCTCGAACCTCGCGCCGCTCAACCTGCCCGTCCTCACCCTCGCCGGAGCGGGCCTCCTCCTCACAGGCGTCCTCACGCTCCGCCGCAGCTGACAGGGGTGCCCGACGCCCGGGCACCACCCCCCGCACCGCCTTGTGGCACCCCTTCCCCGCACCACAAGATACGGAAGATTCTCCTTGCCCGAATCCCGGATCTCGCGCATTCATTTACGCCAAGAGGCGAAGATAACAGAAAATGCCGTAACAAACGGCGGAGAGCGGGATGCAAGTGAAGGAACGGATCGACCGCCTTGTGGGCGATCATGCGGCGCGCCTGTCGGAGCGGCTGATGGCCCACCGGGCGCAGCTCTTCCCCCCGAACGCCCGCAAGGAGCTCCGGCGCTTCACCTCGGGCGAGGTGGCGGCCCTGCTCGGCGTCAAGGATGCCTATCTGCGCAAGCTCAGCCTCGAGGGCCGCGGCCCGCAGCCCGAAACGGGGCCCGGCGGACGCCGCCTCTACCGCTCCGACGACATCATGGAGCTGCGCACGCTGCTCGAGAAGCGCGCCAAGGCGCCCGGCACCTACCTGCCGGGCCGGCGCGAGGGCGACCATCTTCAGGTCATCACCGTGATCAATTTCAAGGGCGGCTCGGGCAAGACCACGACCGCCGCCCACCTCGCGCAGAAACTGGCGCTCGACGGCTACCGGGTGCTGGCCATCGATCTCGATCCCCAGGCCTCGCTGTCGGCACTGCACGGATTCCAGCCGGAATTCGACCTGCTCGATGGCGGCACCCTCTACGATGCCATCCGCTACGAAGATCCGCTGCCGCTCTCGTCGGTGGTGCAGAAAACATATTTCACCGGGCTCGACATCGTGCCGGGAAATCTCGAACTGATGGAATTCGAGCATGACACGCCCCGCGCCCTCTCCGTGCGCGGCGGCAACCTTTTCTTCACCAGGATTTCGGATGCCTTGGCGGAGATCGAATCCGACTACGACCTTGTGGTGATCGACTGCCCGCCGCAGCTGGGGTTCCTCACCATGTCCGCCCTCTCCGCGGCGACGGCCGTGCTCGTCACCGTCCACCCCCAGATGCTCGATGTCATGTCCATGTGCCAGTTCCTGCTCATGACCTCCAACCTGCTCGGCGTGGTCGCCGACGCGGGCGGCGACATGAGCTACGACTGGATGCGTTATCTCGTTACCCGCTACGAGCCGGGCGACGGGCCGCAGAACCAGATGGTGAGCTTCATGCGCTCGCTGTTCGGCGACCATGTGCTGAACCATCCGGTGCTGAAATCGACCGGCATCTCGGACGCGGGCCTGACCAAGCAGACGCTCTACGAGGTGGAGAAAAGCGATTTCACCCGCTCGACCTACGAACGCGCGATGGAGAGCCTGAACGCGGTGAACAAGGAGATCGAGGGGCTGATCCAGACCGCCTGGGGGCGCACATGAGCCGCAAGAACATCCTTCAGGGCCTGATGGCCGGCACCCCCTCCCCTGCCCCGGCGGCCGCCGAGCGTCCGCGGGCCACCAAGGGGGCCATCGGCGCCGTCTCGCGCTCCATCGCCGATCTGAAGGCGCGCGCGGTGATCGAGGTCGATCCGTTCCTGATCGACGCGGGCGGCCTGCAGGACCGGCTCGAGAGCGACGCGGCCGAGGATGCCGAGCTTGCCCGCTCCATCGCCACCTACGGCCAGCAGGTTCCGGTGCTGGTGCGGCCGCATCCCACCGATGAAAATCGTTTTCAGATTGTCTATGGCCGCCGCCGCGTGCTGGCACTGCGCGATCTCGGCCAGCCGGTCAAGGCGCTGGTGCGCGATCTCGACGACCGCGAGGCGGTGCTGGCTCAGGGTCAGGAAAACACCGCCCGGCGCGATCTCTCCTTCATCGAGAAGGTGAATTTCGCCCGCCAGATGGCGGATGCGGGCTATGACCGCAAGGCGATCTGCGACGCCCTGTCGGTCGACAAGACCTTGATTTCGCGTATGGTTTCGGTTTCCGAACGGGTGCCCGTCGCCCTGATCGAGGCGATCGGCGCGGCCTCCGGCATCGGGCGCGACCGCTGGCTGGCCTTGGCCGAGCTGATGGAGAAGACCGACGACGATCTCGATACGCTGATCTCCACCATGTCGCTCACCGCCGAGGGACAGGGGTCGGACCAGAGGTTCGAGGCGCTCTTTTCCTATCTGTCGGGCCAGAGGCGGCGCGAGCCCCCTGCCCCGCTGCGCACCGAGCCGATCACGGGCCACGACGGCCGCCCCTTGGGCGACGTGAGCCGCGGTGCGGCCTCGGTCGTGCTGCGGCTGCGCCGAAGCCATGCGAAAGGGTTCGAGGAGTGGTTGCTCCAGAACCTGCCCGATCTTCACCGTTCCTGGCAAAGCGATCGGAACGGGAAGTAACGACGCCCCGCAACCCACAGAGAAAGGAGCACGACCGGCAGAACGAAAAAGCCCCCCAGGACATGACATCCCGAGAGGCCCATTCTTGATCTAGCACCTCGAGAATAGCTGCGGGACTGCACGGCTGTCAACACCTCCCGGGTGGCCGGATCTCTTTTGCTGCGTGACATCGCCATGCACCACATTTCCCTGACGCCCTTCGGGCGCCAGCCGGTGACGGCTGGGATCCTCGCGAGCCAGCGGCTCGCCGAGGCGCGGTCCCCCCTGCCCGAGATCGACAAATGGGCGCTGTTTGCCGACCTCCGCACCGCGCGCGCTCGCTTCGGCGTCTCGGACCGGGATCTGGCCGTCCTCTATGCGCTGCTGAGCTTCCTGCCCGGCCGGGTTCTGACCGACGCGGCGCCGCTCGTGGTTTTTCCGTCGAATGCGACGCTTTCGGACCGGGCGCATGGCATGGCCGAGAGCACGCTGCGCCGTCATCTCGCGGCGCTGGTCGAGGCAGGGCTCGTGGCGCGGCGCGACAGTGCGAACGGCAAGCGCTACGCCCACCGCAACCGCGCGGGCGAGCTGGTGACGGCCTATGGCTTCGACCTGCGCCCCCTGCTCGTCCGGGCGGCGGAGATCGCCGAGACGGCGGCGGCTCTCGAGGCTGAAGCCGAAGCGATGGCGCGGGCCCGGACGGCCTTGGTGCTGAAGCTCCGGGATGCGACCAAGCTCGCCGCCTACGCCGATCCGGAGGGCCGCGCTGCGGGGATCGAGCCGCGGCTGATGCCGATCCGGCGTGCCCTGCGCCGGCGACTGACGCTGGCCGATCTGGCCGAGATGGCGCGGACGCTCGACCTGGTGCTCGGGGACATCCGGAGGACGCTGGCCCTTCGCGCAGCGGAAATGGACGGCACAGTCGGCCGGATCGAGCGGCACCATACAGAATCAAAGACAGAATCTTCTGATCTTGAAGGCGGGCATGCCTGTGGAAAGACCAGCGGCGAGGCTGAGAAAGATTGCCGAAACATCGGCGGTGAGAGCCCGGACGAAAAGGCTAACAGACCCTCACCCAACCGGGCGGAACCTGACGAAGCGCGCCCCGAGGAACTCGCCTCGCTGGAGATTAACGACAATCAGCGGCCTGCCCCGACACTTCCGCTGGGACTTGTCCTGAAAGCCTGCCCGGATCTGGAACCCTATGCGCCCGAGATCCGCAACTGGCGCGACCTGACCGCCGCTGCGAGCCGGCTGCGGGGCATGATGGGCATCACACCCTCCGCCTGGGAAGAGGCAAAGGCGGAAATGGGCGCCGAGACGGCGTCCGTTGCGCTCGCCGCCATCCTGCAGCGCTTCGCCTCGATCCGGAATCCGGGCGGCTATCTCCGGGCCCTCACCCGTCGTGCCAGCGAGGGTGCCTTCTCGCCCACGCCGATGATCATGGCGCTGCTCGCCGAGACACGTGAGGCCGCTTGAGACGCACCTGAGGGAGTGTGTCCGGTCCGAACGATTGCCGGGTGCGAGCGGTGGAAATGCGCAGCTATGGACAGAGAGCTGTGCTTCTGCCCGTAAGGTGAGAGGAGGAGCTTGCTTCTTTGTGTTTGGGTGGCGAGACGGTTTGTGAGCGGCTCGACGGCACCGACGCCGTGGACGTTGAAAGTTGACAGCTGTCAACTCGCAGGGCGGGTTCACAGCGACCTGCGTGGGGGACGACGATTTCGGCCGGATGCCTTCGGCATGGGACGGACCATTTCTCGAGTGTGAAGTGTGCGGGCGCCCATTGGCGGACCCTCGGCGACCGACGGGCGGGTGAAAAGTTGACAGCTGTCAACTTTCGAAACGGTATCCTCGCACCGAGACCTCCAGGTCACGCGGTCGCCCCGCAGCACCCGTAAAATGCGGAAAATTGACTTGAATTGGGACGCTGCTTGAGCGCAGCAGAGTCTCGATGCGCCGAAGGTGAAGTTTCTGCTGCCCGCTCGATCGCGACGAAGGCGCCTCAAGGCTGGCCGAAAGACAGGCGCATCAGGCGGACAAAGGGTAAGAGACCTCGTGATCCGCCGCCGACTCTGCCGCGATGCGCGCGTCGTCGGGTCTCATTCTTCTTTCGGCAACAGCCGGTCTGGCATGCGTCTGGCAGACGGCGCGCCGTGGAGGAACCGCAATGGCAGAGCCGCGCGACCCGGATTGCACGCTCGGACAGGTCTGGCGGGCGTGTCGACAGAGCGTGGAATTGAAGCCCACAAGTTCTTCGGGAGAGGGCGGTGTCCGATGGTCTGAAGGCGAAGAGAGACAGATGGCGCGGGCGTGTCGGGCGGGTGCGGTCTGATAAACGCGCGGCAGGCGGGAGCAGGCAACGAGGCTAAGGGTGCGACTGCGAGAGCTCCCGGCGCTACAAGGTCCGCACGGGTCAGAGTCCGAAATGGATCACGGGGGAGCGGACGGTCGACAGCGCGGCGAAGAGGAGGCTGCCGCGAGGTGCGTCGGTCGCCGGTTGCAGAAGCCAGCGCGCACGGCACTCCGGCTTGGCCGGGGCTTTGCGGCAAGGCCGGACCGGCTTCCGGGGGCAATGCCTGTGGCCTCCGTAAAGGAGCGGGAGCCGGGTTGCCGGCACCGGCGCACAGGGAGTGCGGCTTGCATCGCCATGTTGCGGCGAACAGAGGCAGGTCGGCACTGGCGGCGGAATCCTCCGGTCACTGCGGAGCAGCGCAGACTCGGCCGACGGGGCCGGCGGACAGACGCCCATCCCGCAGTGTTGTGCGTGGGAGCGGAGGCGAGCTGGCGCTGCGGGGCAGGGTCCTCGGGCGACGCAGCGCCAGCATGCTCACGCCGCGTGGCGGGGCGTGCCCCTGTCACGCGGCTCCGCCCGCAGGCTTCGGTGAGGCGCGGCCGGAGCGTTTCAGGGACATGCTGTCTTCGAACCGGTCGCCGGGTGCTGGCGGACGCCGATGGAAACGGGGCGGGCGACGGAGAGGTGGCGGCGCACGATCTCGCGTGCGGGCGCGCCGGCTTCCGCTGAGGTGACGCGGGCGACCGGGGACGTGGGCGGCGGCTCTCGACCGGACTGTCGGCGGGGGCGAACCTCGCGCTCGGGGCGCTCGATGCCGAGCGGGCGGGGCAGGGTCCTCGACGCCTGCGCGCGACTGGGGGCAGGGGTGACAGACGGTCATTTCCCGCTGGCGGTCCGGCAGACCGACAGCGGCATCCAGACCGACATGAATGCGAAGGAGGTGCTGGCCCATGCGGCCGACATGGCGGCGGGGCAGGGGCCGGGGACGCGCGCGCCGGTCCATCCGAACGATCGCGTCAACCGCAGCCCGTCCTCGAACGGCCGTCTCCCGACCGTGATGCAGATGGGTCGTGGATGAGGCGCGCGGATCGCGGCCGCGCCCGAGGAGCGGGCGGGCCTTCGGAGGCATCCCCCGGCTCGGGCGGGCTCATCCAGACGAGAGGGCGCCGGTGTCGCTGTCGCAGAGGGTCGCGGCCGCGGCGGCAGGGTGTTGGAGGTATTTCGGCGGGGCCGATCCTTTGCGGGGGGATCGGGGAACCTGTTGGTGGGAGCGGTCGGTAAGGAGGGGCGCACGGCGGTAGTTAATTAAAACATTCATTCGTTTCGTATCGAGTTGACTCATTAGTGAAGTCACGCGCAGATGGTGCCGTTGCGCGGGCCGGGCGAGGCGGCTCGGCGCCTGAGGGAGGACAGCATGACAAGATCCAGCACCGGCGCTGCGGCGATCCCATCCGCAGCGCCGCCTGCCTCCGCTGGCGCGAGATCGGCTGAGGCGGCTCCGGCGCGGGGCCGCGGGGGGCTCGCCTATGCCGAGATGAACCCGCGGCAGCTGTGGCATTTCGAGACGCTGGCGCAGATGGGCTCGGGGACGGCGGCCGCGCGCTATCTCGGCATCTCGCCCTCGGCGCTGGCCCAGAGCATCGCGCGGCTCGAAGGCGAGCTCGGGCTCGATGTCTTCGACCGCAGCACGCGGCCCGCGCGGCTGACCGAGGCGGGGCAGCTGTTGCTGGACTATGTGGCGCGTTTCGCGGCCGAGACCGAGGCGCTGCGGGAGCGGTTCGCGCAGGAGCGCGGCGAGCAGAGCGGCATCCTGCGGATCGGCTGCGGGCCGCGCTGGATGGTCGACATCATCCCGCGCGCGGTCGAGGCCTTCCTGCGGCTCTATCCCGCGATGCGGGTCGCCATCGTGGCCGACCAGATGACGCGGCTCGCCCAGCGGCTCGAGGACCGGCAGATCGCGCTGATGTTCGGCACGATCGACATGGTGCGCCACTACACGCACCACGAGGTGATCGAGATGAAGGCGGACCGCTTCACCATCGTGGCGCGCTCGTCGCATCCGCTGCACGGGAAGGGCGCCCTGTCGCTGGCCGAGCTCGCGCGGGAGCGGTGGATCTTCAGCGATCCCTCCTCCTCCTCGTCGGTGGCGCTGCGCGAACTGCTGCGGCGCACGGGTCTCGCGCCCATCGTGCCGACGGTCGAGCTGTCGGACACGCTGGCGGTGGCGGCGATGCTGCGGCGGACGGATCTTCTGGCCATCGTCAGCGCCTCGACGGTGCGCACCCTCGACGAGATCGAGGCGCTGCCCATCGACTTCCAGCTGCCCGAGAGCCGCTCGGGCGTGATCCGGCTGCGCGACCGCAGCCTGAGCGCGGCCGAAAGCGCCTTCATCGACGAGGTTCAGCGCACGTTCCTGTGATCGAGCTGCCGATGCGGTGAGGGCCGCAGCGGGATCCGCCGCGCCGCGGAGGCGATGACGCGCGGGCCCTCCGGGGAGCGCATCGGCGCGCGCGCGGGGCCGCCGGCCGCCTGCGCCGGGCGGAAATCGGCCCGGATCGCGCCTGTCGCCGGGCCCGGGGTCGATCGCGGCCGATCCTGCGGCATCGGCGAGGCGGCCGGGACCGGGGCGGCGCATCTTCTTCTTCCTCTTCTTCTGGCGAAAGCCGCATCTTTTGGGGTGGGGCCAGCCGTGCTACTGCGGCGACGGCCTTCGGATCCGGCGCGGTCGCGCCGGAGGGGGCCGGCGACCCGGCGCGGCAGGTCTGGGACGATCCGGGGCCGTGCGGCCCGAGGGCCGCCCGCGGAGGATCGAGGGGAAGAGGCGGATGAGCGAGGCTATACGAAGGGCGGAGGCCATCGACTTCGGACCCGACGCGCAGGATCTGCTCTGGCTGTCGCAGGATCCGGTCGCGGTCTTCGATGCCGAAGACCGGCTCCGCGCCGCCAATCCGGCCTATTGCGCGACCTTCGGCTGCGATCCGGCCGAGGCGCCCTCGTGGCGCCAGATCATGCGGCGCAATCACGCGATGCGGCAGGGCGCGCTGATCGTCACCGAGGATTTCGAGGGCTGGCTTGCGGCGGCGGCCGCGAGTCGCGGCCGGGTGCCCTTCCGCGCCTACGAGGCCGCGCTCCACGACGGGCGCTGGATCTGGATCACCGAGACCACGGCGCCCGACGGGCGGATGCTCGTCCATGCGACCGATGTGACGCGGCTGCGCTCGGAGAGCCTTGCGCTGCGCAGCGAGCGGGATGCGGCGCAGCGGGCCTCCTGGACCGATCCGCTGACCGGGGTGCCGAACCGGCGCTTCGTGATGGATCATCTGGAACGCTGGCTGGATCAGCAGCCCCGCCACGGCACCTTCGGCACCCATGCGCTGGCGGTGATGGACCTCGACCGGTTCAAGCAGGTGAACGACCTCTATGGCCATACGGCGGGCGATGCGGTGCTGGTCTCCTTCTGCCGCATCACGACGGACAGCATCCGCTCCGTCGACCTGTTCGGCCGGTTCGGCGGCGAGGAATTCGTGCTGTTCATGCCGAACTGTCCGCTGGAGACCGCGCAGGCGCGGCTCGAGCGGCTGCAGGAGGCGCTGGCTGTGGCGGTGGTCTCGCCCGATCTGCCCGCGCTGCGCTGCACCTTCTCGGCCGGGCTCGTCGCGATGCGGCGCGACAAGGACGTGCATCACGCGATCCGCCGCGCCGACCGGCTGCTCTACCGCGCCAAGGCCGACGGACGGGCC
The DNA here is from genome assembly GCF_000012905.2 of Cereibacter sphaeroides 2.4.1. Lineage (NCBI taxonomy): Bacteria > Pseudomonadati > Pseudomonadota > Alphaproteobacteria > Rhodobacterales > Paracoccaceae > Cereibacter > Cereibacter sphaeroides. Next base: position 28,625 of record NC_007488.2, read on the forward strand.
TGCGTGCGGGCGGAGATATGAGGCAGGGGAGCGCCCGGAGGCGGGCCGTCCCGGGGGGCGGGGCCGGGTGGACGACGCGCGGTGCCTGCGGCCGGAGCGCGGCGGATCAGGCGCGCTCGCGGGCGGCGCGGTCGATCAGGGCGATCCCCTCGGGGATCCGTTCGGCCGAGATCGTGGCATAGCCCAGCCGGAAGACCGGGCAGCGCGCGGGGGGTGTCTCGAAGAAGACCGAGCCCGGCTCGATCAGCACGCTGTCGGCATGGAGCCGCGCGGCCAGCGCCTCGCTGTCGGTGCCCTCGGCGCTGACCCAGACGCTGGAGCCGCCCTGCACCGCCGCCCCCTCGATCCTGAGGCTCGAGGCCGCCAGCGCCTCCTCGAGCACGCGGCGGCGGGCCTTCAGCGTCTGGCGCAGCCGCACGATATGGGCGTCGTAATGGCCGAGCGCGAGGAAATAGGCGGTGATGCGCTGCAGATGGCTCGGCGGATGGCGCAGGATCATGGCGCGCAGCGCCCGCGCCCGGGCGATGAAGGGGGCAGGGGCCACCATGTAGCCGATGCGCAGGCCCGGAAAGAGCGATTTCGAGAAGCTGCCGATGTAGATCACCCGCCCCGATCCGTCGAGCGACTTCAACGCCGGGGCGGGCGGCGCGAGATAGGACATCTCGAAATCGTAATCGTCCTCGATGATGAGCGCGTCGAGCTCTTCCGCGCGGCGCAGAAGCTCCTGCCGGCGGGCCAGCGGCATGGTGGCGCCGGTGGGGATGTGATGGCTCGGCGTGGCGATCACGAGGCGCGTGGCCTCGGGCAGCCGCGCCGGATCGAGGCCCATCGCATCGACCGGCAGGAAGTGGATCGGGCTGCTGGCGCGGCGCAGCGTCTCGGCGAAGTCGGGATAGCCCGGCTCTTCGGTCACGGCGAGCCGGTCGATCCGGGCCAGCAGCTCGACCGCCAGATAGAGCGCGTTCTGCGCGCCGAGCGTGACCAGCACCTCGTCGGGCTCGGCCTGAAAGCCGCGGCGGGGCAGGGTGTTCGAGCAGATGTAATCGACGAGCAGCGGATCGTCGGCGCCGTAGCGGTCGGCCGCGAGATCCGAGAAGTCGCGCGTGCCGAGCGCGCGGCGCGCGCAGTCGCGCCAGGCGTGATGGTCGAAGAGGGCGGGATCGACCTGCCCGAAGATGAACGGATAGCGGAAGGCGCGCCAGTTCGAGGGCTTGCGGATCACGCGGCGCGGCTGGTCGTGCTCGGCCCACCAGTCCTCCCAGCGCACGAGGCCTGCCCGCGTGCGGGCGCCCGCCACCGGCTCCATCCGGCGATGCGGCACGGTGGCCGCGACCGCGATGCCGGAGCGGGGCAGGGCCTCGAGATAGCCCTGGCTGATGAGATCCTGATAGACGAGCGTCACCGTCATCCGCGACACGCCCAGACCTTGGGCGAGGCGGCGGCTCGAGGGCAGGCGCGCGCCGGGGCGGGCGCGGGATTCGAGGATGGCGCGCACCACCGCCGCCGCGAGACGCCCCTGCAGCGTCGGCGCATCGTCGCGCAGGAAGATCGCCTCGATCGGGATCCGGCTCTGCATCTGGACCTACATTCGCTCTGAACTGGACATATCCGAGCGGGATCGCTGCGGCAATATGTCGTCATGGATTCGCCACAAGAGCGAGCCGCCAACAGAGAGAGAGACCGAGATGACCCAAGCGCAGACATTCCTCGCCGGAACCGCCCTGGCCCTGCTGGCCGCCCTGCCGGCCTGGGCCGAAGAGTTCCGCATCGCCGTGGGCGATGGCGCGGGCGGCACGCAGGAGGCGCTCGGCAAGGCCTTCGTCGCGGCGCTCGAGAAGGAGTCGGGCGGCGAGATGACGGGCAAGCTGTTCCTGAACGGCCAGCTCGGCGACGAGCAGGACACGGTGACGGCCGCGGCTACCGGCACGCTCGACTTCTCGATCCTCGCGATCAACAACATCACGCCCTTCTCGCCCTCGGTGGGCACGCTGACGCTGCCCTATGTCATCCTGAGCCAGGAGGATGCCGAGACGGTCACGCAGGGCGAGGTCGGCCGGCAGATGATCGAGAAGACGGTCGAGGATGCGGGCGTGCGCATCATCGGCTGGGGCTATTCGGGCTTCCGGGTGCTGACCAATTCGAAGAAGCCCGTGGCCTCGGTCGAGGACATGCAGGGGCTGATCGTGCGCGTGCCCAAGAACGAGATCATGATCGAGACCTACAAGAGCTGGGGCATCAACCCCACGCCGATGGCTTGGGGCGAGACCTTCGCGGCGCTTCAGCAGAAGGTCGTGGACGGGCAGGACAATCCCTACATGACCGTCTATGCGATGAAGTTCGACGAGGTGCAGAAATATGTCACCGAGCTGCGCTACATCTTCTCGATCGAGCCGCTGATCGTGAGCGAGGCCCTGTTCGAGGGGCTGAGCGAGGAGAAGCAGGCGCAGATCCTCGCCGCGGGCGAGGCGGCGACGCAGGCCTCCTCGGCCTTCCTGCGCGAGCAGGAGAGCCGGATCCGCGACGAGCTGGTGGCGCGCGGCATGGAGATCACGCCGCCCGCGGACGGCGAGAAGGGCTTCATCGAGCTGGCGACCGCGCAGGTCTGGCCCAAGTTCGCCGACCAGATCGGCGGCATCGAGGTGCTGAACGGCGTCTTGACCTCGCTCGGCCGGCCCACCGTCCAGTAACCGCCCGTCCCGTCCCGCGACGCATCTTCCAGCCCTCTGTCGGAGGTCTTCCATGCCTGCTGTCTGGTCGTTCCTGGACAGGTTCGAAAGCCATGTCTGCCGGGTGATCCTCGCCCTTTTCGTCACGCTGCTCTTCGTGCAGATCGTCGCCCGGCAGGCCTTCGGCTTCTCGATCACCTGGATCGAGGAACTGTCGGTCATCCTGTTCGTGTGGTTCGCCTATTTCGGGGCCGCCTATGCGGCCCGGATCGCGGCCCACAACCGGGTGTCGTTCCATCTGAACGCGCTGCCCCGCGCCAAGGCGCGCCTCGTCGAGGCGGTGGGCGACCTGTTCTGGATCGGCTTCAACCTCGTCTTCATCTGGCAGTCGGTCCAGTTCATCGACCGGCTGAAGCCCTTCGTGAAGGCGCAGACGCTGGGCTGGCAGATGCGCTACGTCTATCTCGTGCTGCCCATCGCCTTCGCGCTGATGACGCTGCGCATCCTGCAGGTCAATTACATGAAGCTCGTGCAGGGCGTCGATCCGCGCGACCCCGACCGCGCCGAGGTCGAGGACATGATGGAACTGGCCGAGGACGAGATCCGCCACTTCGACGCGCGGGGTCGCAAGTGATGGACGGCCTTTTGATCGAAATCCTGTTCGGGGCCTTCTTCGCCCTCATGCTTCTCGGCGCGCCGATCACCGTGGCGCTCGGCGTCTCGGCGCTGGCCGCCATGGTCTATCTGGGCGACAACCCGATCAAGATGGTGCAGATGGCCTGGTCCTCGGTGGGGTCCTTCCCGCTGATGGCGCTGCCCTCCTTCATCCTCGCCGGCGCGCTGATGGAGGCCGCGGGCCTGTCGCGGCGGCTCATTGCGGTGGCCGAAAGCCTCGCCGGTCCCTTCACGGGGGGCCTGTCGGCCGCGACGATCATGGCCTGCCTCTTCTTCGGCGCGATCTCGGGCTCGGGTCCGGCCACCACGGCGGCGGTGGGGATGCTGATGATCCCGGCCATGTCGCGGCAGGGCTACGGGCCGGGCTATGCGGCCTCGGTCACGGCGGCGGCGGGCGGGCTCGGGATCATCATCCCGCCCTCGATCCCGATGGTGATCTTCGGCATCTCGGCCATGGGGCTCGCCCCGCCGCCCGAGGCCATCGCGGCGCACGGTCCCTTCCAGTCGGTCTCGATCTCGAAGCTCTTCATCGCGGGCTTCGTGCCGGGGGTCATCATGGCGGGCGGGCTCCTTGTGATGAACTACATCCGCTGCCGGATGCGGGGTTTCCGCGGCTCGGCCGCGCCGCTCTCGGCCCGCAACGTGGCCCGCGCCTGCTATCAGGGCTTCTGGGCGCTGCTCGCCCCGGTCGTGATCCTCGGCGGCATCTATTCGGGCTTCTTCACCCCCACCGAGGCCGCCATCGTCGCGATCTTCTACACGCTCTTCGTCGGGATCTTCATCTACCGCGAGCTGGATCTGGCCGAGGTCATCAAGGCGCTCGACACGACCACCTGGCTGGCGGGGCGGGTGCTGCTCGTGCTCTTCGCGGCCACGATCTTCGGCCGGGTGCTGGTCGAGAACAACATTCCGGGCATCATCGCGGGCGGCGTTCTGGGGCTTACCACCAACATCCATGCGATCTGGGCCATGGTGATCGGGATGCTGCTCATCGTCGGCATGTTCATGGAGACGCTGGCCGCCATCATGATCCTCGTGCCGGTGATGCTGCCCGTGGCCTACATGGTGGGCATCGACCCGATCCACTTCGGGATCGTGATGATCTGCACGCTCTCTGTCGGCTTCCAGACCCCGCCGCTCGGCGAGAACCTCTTCATCGCCTCGGGCATCTCGGGCGTCTCGATCGAGCGGATCAGCCTGCGCGCGCTGCCCTTCGCGGCCGCGTCGGTCACCGCAATCTTCATCATCGCCAGCTTCCCCGAGCTTGCCCTCTGGCTGCCCCGGGCGATGGGCTACTAGTTCCAAGGAGACGTTCCATGTCGACCCCTCTCACCGCCAGCGATCTGGCGGCCCTCTTCGACGCCTTCAACCGCCACGACATCGACGCCGTCATGGCCCCCTTCGCCGAGGATTGCGTGTTCTACACGGTGGCGGGCGAGGCCGAGCACGGCACCCGGATCGAGGGCCGCGAGGCCATCGCCCGCGCCTTCACCGGGGTCTGGACCGCGATGCCGGACGTGCAATGGGCCGACCACAGCCACTTCCTGTCCGAGGACGGCACCCGCGGCGTGAGCCAGTGGACCTTCCGCGCCACCAACCCCGACGGCACGCGGATCGAGGTGCAGGGCGCGGACCTGTTCCGCATCGCGGACGGCCGGATCGTCGAGAAGCAGGCGCTCCGCAAGCAGCGCCCGTCGATCCCCGCCCGGTGATCCGCCATGAACGCCCTCGACAGACACCGGCCGGTGCCGTTCGATCCCCTCTACGATCCGATGACGGCGCGCAGCCTCGGGCCCGGCAGCGCCTATGCGCCGACCTACTGGATCGGCACGGCGGGGCCCGCCCCCGCCGATGACGGTCCCGTGACGCGGGACATGGATGTGGATGTGGCGGTGATCGGCTCGGGCTACACCGGCCTTTCGACCGCGCTCCATCTGGCGCGAGAGCACGGGATCCGCGCCACGGTGCTCGAGGCCAACGGCGTGGCCTACGGCTGCTCGACCCGCAACGGCGGTCAGGCCCAGATCAGTGCGGGCCGGCTGAAGCGCAGCCAGTGGATCGAGCGTTGGGGCCTCGATGTGGCGCGCGGGATGCATGGCGAGATGGTCGAGGCCTTCGCCCTGTTCCGCGGCCTGCTGCGCGATCCCGCCATCGACTGCGAGCCGCAGGACGGCGGCCATTACTACATCGCCCACAAGGCGGGCGTGCTGCCCGCGCTGGAGAAGGAGGCGGCGCTTCTGCGCGAGCGGTTCGGCTATGACGCACGGATGCTCTCGCGCGAGGAGCTGTTCCGCACCGCAGTGCGCGATGCCGAGGCGCATGGCGCGCTGTGGGAGGCCGACGGAGTGGCGATCCACGCGGCGAAGCTCGCCTTCGGCTACCTCCGCGCCGCGCGCGGGCTGGGCGCCACGGTCCATCCCGACAGCCCGGTGCAGGGCTGGGAGCTGAAGGGGGGCGTGCATCACCTGCGCACGCCCGGCGGCACGGTGCGCGCCCGGCGCGTGGCGGTGGCCACGGCGGCCTATGCTACGCGGTCGCTGCACGGGCGGCTGCGCGACCGGCTGATGCCGATCCTGTCGAACAGCGTGGTCACGCGGGTTCTGACCCCGGCCGAACTCGAGGCCGTGGGCATCCGCACCGGCTCGCCCCTGACCGACACCCGCACGCTGCGCCACTATTACCGGCTGCTGCCCGACAACCGGCTTCAGATCGGCTCGCGGGCGGCGATCACCGGGCGCGATGCGGCCAACCCTGCGCATCTCGATGCGCTGCGCGCCGCGATCGGCCGCAAGTTCCCGACGCTGCGCGGCGTCGAGCTCGACTACAGCTGGTGGGGCTGGGTCGATGTGAGCCACGACATGATGCCCCGCATCACCGCCGTGCCGGACGTGCCGGGCATGTTCTACGCGCTCGGCTACGGCGGCAACGGCGTGATGTATTCCGCCATGGCCGGGCGGAGGCTCGCACAGCTGGTGGCTGGCGAGGCCGTGCCGCGCCTGCCGATCTTTCAGACCGAACTGCCCCACGAGGGCTGGAAGACGCCGTTCCGGCGTCTCGGCCAGTGGGGTCTCTATCACCTCTATCACTATCGCGACGAGCGCGGATAAGGAGCCAACGCCATGAGAATGACCACCGAAGAGGCCTTCGTGAAGGTCCTGCAGATGCACGGCATCGAACATGCGTTCGGGATCATCGGCTCGGCCATGATGCCGGTGTCGGATCTGTTCCCGAAGGCCGGGATCACCTTCTGGGATTGCGCCCACGAGACGAACGCGGGCCTGATGGCCGATGGCTTCACCCGCTCGACGGGCAAGATGTCGATGGCCATCGCCCAGAACGGCCCCGGCGTCACCGGCTTCGTGACGCCGGTCAAGACCGCCTACTGGAACCATACGCCGCTTCTGCTGGTGACGCCGCAGGCGGCCAACAAGACCATCGGGCAGGGCGGCTTCCAGGAGATGGAGCAGATGCGGCTCTTTGCCGATTGCGTCTGCTATCAGGAGGAGGTGCGCGACGCCTCGCGCATCCCCGAGGTGCTGAACCGGGTGATCCTGCAGGCCTGGCGCAACAGCGCGCCGGCGCAGATCAACATTCCCCGGGACATGTGGACCCAGGTCATCGATGTCGAGCTGCCGCAGATCGTGGCCTTCGAGCGGCCCGCGGGCGGCGAGGAGGCGGTGGCCGAGGCGGCGCGGCTTCTGTCGGGGGCGCGCTTCCCGGTGATCCTCTCCGGGGCGGGCGTGGTGCTCTCGGGCGCGATCCCGGATCTCGCGCGGCTGGCCGAGCGGCTCGACGCGCCGGTGGCCTCGAACTACCAGCACAACGACAGCTTCCCCGGCAGCCATCCGCTCGCCGTGGGCCCTCTGGGCTACAACGGCTCGAAGGCCGCGATGGAGCTGATCGCCCGCGCCGACGTGGTGCTGGCGCTCGGCACGCGGCTCAATCCCTTCTCGACGCTGCCGGGCTACGGCATCGACTACTGGCCGCGCGAGGCCAGGATCATTCAGGTCGACATCAATGCCGACCGGATCGGGCTGACGAAGAAGGTCACCGTGGGCATTCAGGGCGATGCGGCCAAGGTGGCGCGCGCGATCCTGGCCCAGCTGGGCGAGGGCGCGGGCGATGCGGGCCGCGAGGAGCGGCGGCATCTCGTGGCGCAGACCAAGTCGCGGTGGGCGCAGGAGCTGTCGAGCCTCGACCATGAAGAGGACGATCCGGGCACCGAATGGAACGCGGGCGCGCGCACGCGCGATGCCGATCTGATGAGCCCGCGGCAGGCCTGGCGCGCGATCATGCAGGCGGTGCCGGCCGAGGCCATCGTCTCGTCCGACATCGGCAACAACTGCGCCATCGGCAACGCCTATCCGAGCTTCGAGGCCGGGCGGAAATATCTGGCGCCGGGTCTCTTCGGCCCTTGCGGTTACGGCTTCCCGGCGATCCTCGGCGCCAAGATCGGCAATCCCGACACGCCGGTGATCGGCTTTGCGGGCGACGGCGCCTTCGGCATCTCGATGAACGAGATGACCGCCTGCGGCCGCGAGGACTGGCCCGCCATCACCATGGTGATCTTCCGCAACTACCAGTGGGGCGCGGAAAAGCGCAACACGACGCTGTGGTACGACAACAACTTCGTGGGCACCGAGCTCGACCGCGACACGAGCTATGCGGCCATCGCCCGGGCCTGCGGCGCGCATGGGGTGCAGGTGCGCAGCCAGTCCGAACTGACGGCGGCCTTGCACGAGGCGGTCGAGCGGCAGATGAAGGCGCGAGAGACCACCTTCATCGAGGTGCTGCTCAATCAGGAGCTGGGCGAGCCCTTCCGCCGCGACGCGATGAAGAAGCCGGTGGTGGTGGCGGGGATCGACCCGGCCGACATGCGCCCGCAGAAGGGCGCGGCCTGAGCTCTTGCCGGGGGCCGGCCCGGTCCGGCCCCTCTGCGACCCGCCCGACTGTCCGGCGCTGCCTGCCGGGCGGGCTTCTCCGGGCCTTCCGGCCTGCTGTTCCGGGGCGGGGCCGTCGCTCGATTGTCCGGCACTGCCTGCCGGGCAGGCTTCCTCGGGCCCCTGCGGCCTGCTCTTCCTGGCCTCGCCCGCCCGGGCGCGGCCGTTGCCCGCCTGTCCGGCTGCCGCCGGGCAGGCTTCTCCGGCCCCTGCCTTCGGGGCCCGCCTATCTGGAATGACATGATGACCCTGACCCTTGGCGCGGCGCGCCGGACGATTGCCGAAGCCTTTCCGGGCGTCGCCGTCTCGGCGCTGGTGGCGGCGACGGCGCAGTTCCTGTCGGAACATTACGGGGCGCCCGCGATGCTCATGGCGCTGCTTCTGGGCCTCGCGCTGAACTTCCTGTCCGAGGAGGGCACCCGCACCGCCCCGGGCGTGGCCTTCACCGCCCGCACCGTGCTGCGCCTCGGCGTGGCGCTTCTGGGGGCGCGGATCTCGGTCGAGATGCTGGCGGGCCTCGGGCCTGCGGCCATCGGGCTCGTGGTGGCGGGCGTGGTGCTGACCATCGGTTTCGGCCTCGCCGCCGCCCGGCTCGTGGGGCGCGACTGGAGCTTCGCGCTGCTCACCGGCGGGTCGGTCGCGATCTGCGGCGCCTCGGCGGCCATGGCAATCGCGGCGGTGCTGCCGCGCCATGCCCGCTCCGAGCGCGATCTGGCCTTCACGGTGCTGTCGGTCACGGTGCTCTCCACGGTGGCGATGGTGCTCTATCCGATGCTGTCGGGCCTCTTCGGCTTCACCCCGCGCGACAGCGGCGTCTTCCTCGGCGGCACGATCCACGATGTGGCGCAGGTGGTGGGGGCGGGCTTCTCCATCGGCCCCGAGACCGGCGAGACGGCGACGCTCGTCAAGCTCATCCGCGTGTCGATGCTGGCCCCCGTCGTGCTCTGCTTCTCGCTCGTGATCCGCGCCCGGGGGCTGGCCGAGCGCGAGGGCGGCAAGCGCCCGCCGCTGCTGCCCGGGTTCGTGCTGGGCTTTCTCGTGCTGGCGGCGCTGAATTCCGCCGGCCTCGTGCCGCCGGTTCTGGCCGACTGGGCGGGCGTGCTGAGCCGCTGGGCGCTGCTCATCGCCATCGCCGCGGTGGGCATCAAGACCTCGCTCGCGCGGATGCTCGACGTGGGCGGCGTGGCCATCGGCCTGATCGTGGCCGAAACGATCTTCCTCGGCGTCTTCGTCGTCGCCGGCCTGCATTTCCTGAGCTGAGGTTCCCCCATGAAGCCGCTCGAGCGCATCCTTGCCACGGCCCGCGCCCACCCGCGCCATATCCTGCTGCCCGAGGGTGAGGATCCGCGCGTGGCCCAAGCCGCGCGGCGCCTGACCGAGGAGGGGCTCGCGCGCGTGAGCCTGATGAACGGGCCCGAGATCGCGGGCGTGACCCGGATCTGCCCGGCCGAGGCGTCGGATCTGCCCGAGCTCGCCGACCGCTGGCACCTGATGCGGGCGGCCAAGGGCATGACCGGCGCGCAGGCGCTGATCGAGATGCGCGACCCGATCCGACAGGCCGCGATGCGGGTGCGGATGGGGCTGGCCGACGGGACGGTGGCGGGGGCTGTCGCCACCACCGCCGACACGGTGCGGGCCGCGCTGCAGATCATCGGCCGGGCCGAGGGCGCGCCGCTCGTCTCGAGCTTCTTTCTCATGCTCGCCTGCGAGGGCGGGGCGCCGATCCGGGGCGGGATGATCTTCGCCGACTGCGGGCTGGTGGTCGATCCCGACGCAGAAGGGCTCGCCGCCATCGCCCGCGCCTCGGCCGAGAGCTCCCGGACGCTTCTGGGCGAGGAGCCGCGGGTGGCGCTTCTGTCCTTCTCGACCGCCGGGTCGGCCGATCATCCGAGCCTCGGCAAGATCCGCGAGGCTTTGCGCCTGATCCGCGCGACCGATCCGACGCTGGAGGTGGATGGCGAGATCCAGTTCGACGCGGCGCTGGACGAGGCGATCCGCGCGCGGAAGGCGCCGGGCAGCCGGCTGACGGGGCGGCCCAACGTCTTCATCTTCCCCGATCTCGCCTCGGGCAACATCGGCTACAAGATCGCGCAGCGTCTGGGCGGGCTCGGCGCCGTGGGCCCGATCCTGCAGGGGCTCGCGCGGCCGGCGAACGACCTGTCGCGCGGCTGCACGGTCGAGGACATCGTCCATGCCGCGGCCATCACCGCGGTGCAGGCGGCCCCGGACCCCGCCGCCGCGCCCGAGGGGCTGGCCGCGGCGCGCTAGGCAGGCCGCGTCGTTTTTGATGCGGATCGCTTCGAATCCTCGACTGTGAGGAGGGGCGTTTCGCCTCCTACTCGGCGGGTGGCCGAGGGATGGAGGCGGGGCATGGGCGATCTTCCGGTGAGACAGGCGCGGGCCGGAGGGCGGGGCGCGCGCCGGGCGCTGCGGGCGGCGCCCGATCTGGCGATGCTGCCCGCGCTGAAGCGCGGCCTGCCCGACTGCGCGCCGATGTCGCCCGAGGAGGTCGAGCGCCTCGACGCGGCCTCGATGGCGATCCTCGAAGAGGTGGGCGTCGTCTTCCGCGATCCCATAGCCCTGGCCGACTGGAAGCGCGCGGGCGCCGACGTGCGGGGCGAGCGGGTGCATCTCGACCGCGGCCTCGTGCGGGCGCTGATCGCCACCATCCCCTCGGGCTGGACCTACCGGGCCCGGAACCCGGAGCGGAGCCTGCCTTTCGGCGGCCGGCACTCGATCTTCGTGCCGATGACCGGCGCGCCCTTCCTGCGCGATCTGGAGGACGTGCGCCGCTGGCCTACGCTCGCCGACCTCAACATGTTCCACAAGCTCGCGCACATGTCGCCCGCGCTGCATTCGACCGCGCACCATATCGTCGAGCCGATGGACAGGAAGGTGAGCCACCGCCACCTGCACATCACCTATTCCTCGATGAAATATTCGGACAAGACCTTCATGGGCATGACCACCAGCGGCAGGAATGCCGAGGATGTCCTGCAGATGTGCGAGATCCTGTTCGGGCGCGACGCGATGGAGGAGACGCCCGTCACCACCGGCAACTGCAACGGCAACTCGCCGCTCGTGTGGGACGAGACCATGCTGTCGGCGATGCGCGCCTTCTGCCGCCGGAACCAGCCGGTGCTCTGCTCGCCCTTCGTGCTGGGCGGGGCGAACACGCCCGCGTCCGTCGCGCCCGCCGTGGCGCAGCTCAATGCCGAGGCTCTGTCGGCGCTCGCCTATACGCAGGTGATCCGCAGGGGCTGCCCCGCGATCTACGGCCATTATCTCTCGACCGTCTCGATGAAATCCGGCGCGCCGATGGCGGGGACGCCCGAGATCAGCCTCATGAATTTCATGATCGGCCAGATGGCGCGCTTCTACGACGTGCCGTGGCGGACCTCGAACCTCTTGGGCGGAGCCAAGACCTTCGACGCGCAGGCGGGCTACGAGAGCGCCATGACGATGAATGCGGTTCTCCATGCGGGTGCCAACTACATCTGGCATTCGGCGGGCTGGAACGAGGCGGGGATGCATTGCTCGGTGGCGAAATTCGTGGTGGATGCCGAGATGTGCGCCATGGGCTACCGCATGGCCGAAGGGATCCGCTGGGACGATTTCGAGGCGGGCCTCGCCGCGGTGCGCGACGTGGGGCCGGGCGGGCATTACCTCGGCCACCCGCACACGCTGGAGAATTTCGAGCGCGCCTTCTTCCTGCCCAAGCTCTTCGACAACAGCTCGATCGAGCAATGGCAGGCCGAGGGCGCGGTCGAGATCACCGAGCGGGCGCTGGCCCATGCGCACAAGCTGCTCGCGGACTACGAGGAGCCGAAGCTCGATCCCGGCATCGACGAGGCGCTGCGGGATTACATCGCGCGGCGCGAGGCGGAGATCCCCGCCGAGGATGCGCTGAACACCGAATACTGATCTCCCCCCTGGCCGCCGATCCGGCGGCCCTTTTTCCTTCGCGAGACGCTCTCCATGAAGATCACCGAACTGCATCTCTACGCCCACCCGCTGCCGGTGCGCGACGGCCCCTACCGCATGGCCAGCACCGAGGTCTGGTCGCTCGACACGACGCTGGTGAAGCTCGTGACGGACAGCGGCCTGATCGGTTGGGGCGAGACCTGCCCCGTGGGGCCGGTCTACCAGCCGCAGCATGCGGCGGGCGCCCGGGCCGCGCTGGCCGAGATGGCGCCGGGCCTGATCGGGGCCGATCCGCTGCAGCCCCTGCGGCTGCAACGGCGGATGGACGGGCTCCTGAACGGGCACCGCTATGCCAAAGCCGCCATCGACATCGCGGCGCACGACCTGATGGGCAAGGCCTGGGGCGTGCGGGTGGCCGATCTTCTGGGCGGCGCGGTGACCGAGCGGGTGCCCTCCTACTATGCCTCGGGCGTGGGCGAGCCCGACGAGATCGCCCGCATCGCGGCCGAGCGCGCGGACGAGGGCTATCCGCGGATGCAGGTCAAGATCGGCGGCCGCCCGGTCGAGATCGATATCGAGACGATCCGCAAGGTCTGGGAACGGGTGGGCACCCGGATGCGGCTGGCAGTGGACGGCAACCGCGGCCTCACCACGCGCGATGCGCTGCGCCTGAGCCGCGAGTGCCCGGAGATCCCCTTCATCCTCGAGCAGCCCTGCAACAGCATCGAGGAGATCGCCGCGATCCGCGGCCAGCTGCATCACGCGGTCTATCTCGACGAGACGGCCGAGGATGTGGCGACCGTGCTGCGCGCGGTGGGGCAGGGGGTCTGCGACGGCTTCGGCATGAAGGTCACGCGGATCGGCGGCCTCCGCCCGATGGCGGTCTTCCGCGACATCTGCGAGGTCCGCTCGATGCCCCACACCTGCGACGACGCCTGGGGCGGCGACATCATCGCGGCCGCCTGCACCCATATCGGCGCCACCGTCCAGCCGCGGCTGATGGAGGGGGTCTGGCTGGCCCAGCCCTATATCGAGGGCCATTTCGACCCCGAGAACGGCCTGCGGATCGAGGGCGGCCACATCCGCCTGCCCGAGGGGCCGGGCCTCGGGATCGTGCCGGACGAGAGCCTCTTCGGCGCGCCGGTCGCGTCTTTCGGGTAGGGGGAGCGATGCAGGGGTTCGAGGGGAAGGTGGCGCTGGTGACCGGTGCCGCGGGTGGTATCGGCGGCGCGGTGGTGACGGCGCTCCGTGCCGCGGGTGCGCGCGTGGCGGTGGCCGACCGCGCGGTGGCGGGGATCGCGGCCGATCTGCATCTGCCGGGCGACCTGCGCGAGGCGGCTTACGCGGACGGGCTGCCGGGCGCGGTGGCGGCGGGGCTGGGCCGGCTCGACATCGTGGTGAACAATGCGGGCGTCATCTCCCGCGGCAGGATCACCGAGACGACGGATGCCGACTGGTCGCTCTCGCTCGGCGTCAATGTCGAGGCCCCGTTCCGCATCTGCCGCGCGGCGATCCCGCTGATGGCGGCGGCGGGCGGCGGCGCCATCGTCAATGTGGCCTCCTGCTGGGGGCTGCGGCCGGGGCCGGGCCATGCGCTCTACTGCCTGACGAAGGCCGCGCTCGCCTCGCTCACGCAATGCATGGGGATGGACCATGCGCCTCAGGGCATCCGCATCAACGCGGTCTGCCCGAACGAGGTGAACACGCCGATGCTGCGCACGGGCTTCGCGAAGCGCGGCTTCGACCCGGATCGGGCGGTGGCGGAGCTGGGCCGCACCGTGCCTCTGGGCCGCATCGCCGAGCCCGAGGACATTGCCGATGTGGTGCTGTTCCTCGCCTCGGATGCCGCGCGCTACCTCTGCGGCTCTCTCGTCGAGGTCAATGGCGGGAAGGCCGTCGCATGAGCCGGTTCGAGGGGCGGGTCGCGCTCGTCACCGGCGGGGGCCGCGGCATCGGGCAGGCCATCGCCCGGCGCCTCGCCTCGGACGGGGCGCGGGTCTTCACGGCGCAGCGCGGCGCGGACGCCGGGTTCGAGGCCATCGCGGCCGACTTCGCCGATGCGGACGCGCCCGCCCGCGCTGTGGCCGAGGCGGTGGATCGGGCGGGGCGGCTCGACGTCTTGGTGAACAATGCGGGCGTGATGCAGGAGGCGCGGGTCGAGGAGATGGCGCTGGCCGACTGGGAGCGCACGATCCGCGTGAACCTGACCGCGCCGTTCCTTGCGATCCGGGCGGCGCTGCCGCATCTGCGGGCCGTGCGGGGCGCCATCGTCAATGTGGGCTCCATCGAGGGGCTGGGGGCGAACCCGCGCCATGCCGCCTATTGCGCCTCGAAGGCGGGGCTGCACGGGCTGACGCGGGCGGTGGCCGTCGATCATGGCGCGGAGGGCATCCGCTGCAACGCGGTCGCGCCGGGCTGGATCGAGACGGAGCTGAACGAGGCCTTCGTGGAAGCGATGCCCGACCCCGAGGCCTTCCGGCGCGGGATCGGCCGCATCCATCCCGTGGGCCGCACGGGCCAGCCCGAGGAGGTCGCGGCGCTGGTGGCCTGGCTCGCCTCGGACGAGGCGGCCTTCGTGACCGGGCAGGTCTGGACCGTCGACGGAGGGCGGATGGCGCAGCTGAGCCTGCCGCATGAGGACTACTCGGCCGCAGCGCGCCATTCCTTCCAGCGCAGATAGGCCGAGGCCCCGAGGGTTGCCAGCGGCTCGGGCGGCAGGGGCGTGGGATCCGCCTCGGCGACGAAATGGCGCGTGACCGCGCTCTCGACGCCCGAGGCGAGTTCCGCCGCGCCGATCCCCGTCAGGGTGCCGCGCGTGGTGCCGAGGCCGTTCTGCACGCAGGCCGCAAAGAGCCCGGGCTCGAGCTCGCGCATCAGGGCCACGCCGTTGCGGCTGAGGCAGAGGTGGCCCGCCCAGCTGAACTCCATCCGCACGGACCCGAGGGCCGGGAAACGTTCGGCGAACTTGCAGCGGTGGACGGCGGCGGTGCGGCGGAGCGCGGCCTCGCTCGCCTCCATGCCGGGCTCGAAGCTGGCGCAGGTGCGCGTGACGATGCGGTTGCCGCCCTGCGGCCCGTCGATCCGGCGCATGGTGGTGCCCATCGGGTCCGAGGGCGTGATCCCCCAGCGCGGCGCACCGCCCAGCGTGCGCAGCGCCTCGGGGCCGAGATCCGCCGTCATCGAGGCATAGAGGAAGAGATGCATGAGCCGGCCGCGGGCGAAGCCGAAGCTCTCGATCTGGCCGTTGTTGGCGAGGATCACCTTGCCCGCGGCGATCCGGCCGTGCGGCGTGACAAGCTGCCAGCCCGCGCCCTGCCGCGCGAGCCGGAGGACGGGGCTCGTCTCGGCGATGCGCACGCCCGCGGCCCTGAGGCCCTCGGCCAGCGCGCGGATGTAACCCGCGGGCTGCAGCATCACCGTGCCCGGCGTGAAGAGCCCCGACAGGTAGTGGCGCGAGCCGGTGAGCTCGGCCATGGCCTGCGCGTCGAGCCGCTCGCTCGGCTCGCCCAGCGTGGCCAGATGGCGGGCATAGGCCGCGTTCAGCCGGTCGGCCGCGGGGCTTGCCGCGCCATTGACCTTGCCCGCGGGGTCGAAGAAGGCGGCCGGGATGGCATGCTCCTCGACCGCCTGCCGCGCGAAGGCGATGGCCTGCCGGTTCAGCCCGATCATGGCCGCGTCGCTGCCGTGGCCGGTATAGTCGTCGGAGGCGATGTCGTGCGGCAGGTCGATCATGAAGCCCGAGTTGCGCCCCGAGGCCCCCTCGGCGATGCGGCCGGCCTCGAGCACCACGACCCGGGCGCGGGGATCGAGCTGCAGGAGCCGCCGCGCGGCCGAGAGCCCGGCAAAGCCCGCCCCCACCACCGCCACGTCCGCGGTGGCGTCGCCCTCGAGCGGCTGCGGTGCGGGCTGGCCGGGCAGGATGGCGGACCAGGCCGCCGGGCCGCGGTGGACCGGGGTCCGCCGCGCCTCGAAGCTGGTCATGACACGGCCTCGGCCGCGTCGTCGGCCAGATCGATCCAGATGGTCTTCAGCTGGGTATATTGATCGTGGGCGTGGATGCCGTTGTCGCGCCCGCCGAAGCCCGACTGGCGGAAGCCGCCGAAGGGGGTGGTGATGTCGCCCTCGCCGAAGCTGTTCACCGTCACCGTGCCCGCCCGGAGCGCCCGCGCGCCGCGCAGGGCCTTCTTCACGTTCGCGGTGAAGATCGAGGCCGCGAGCCCGTAGGGCGTGTCGTTGGCCAGCGCGATGGCCTCGTCGAAGCTCTCGACCGTCAGGACCGAGAGCACCGGGCCGAAGATCTCCTCGCGCGCGGGCGCGGCCTCGCGGTCGGTGATCTCGAGGATCGTGGGCTCGACGAAGGCGCCATGGGCCTTGCCCCCCAGCAGCACCGTCGGCCCCTCGGCGAGATAGGAGCGGACCTTGTCCAGATGCGCGGGCGAGACCAGCGCCCCCACCCGGTTCGCGGGGTCGAGCGGATCGCCCATCGGCCATTCGCGGGCATGGGCGAGGATCCGCGCGATCAGCGCCTCCTTCACCCCGCTCTGCACGATCAGCCGCGAGGCGGCCGAGCAGTTCTCGCCCATGTTCCAGAAGGCGCCGGTCACGACATGCGCGGCCACCCGGTCGAGGTTCTCGGCATCGTCGAGCACCACCGCCGGATTCTTGCCGCCCATCTCGAGCGTGACCTCCTTGAGGTTCGACTCGGCGGCATAGCGCAGGAAGCGCCGGCCCGTTTCGGTCGAGCCGGTGAAGGAGACGGCGTCGATGTCCATGTGCCGGCCGATGGGCTCGCCCACTTCGGGGCCGTGGCCGGGCAGGACGTTGAAGACGCCCGGCGGCACGCCCGCCTCCGTCGCCAGCTCGGCCACCCGGAGCGCGGTGAGCGGCGTCTCCTCGGCCGGCTTCACGATCACCGAGCAGCCCGCGGCCAGCGCCGGGCCGATCTTCCAGGCGAGCATCAGCAGCGGGAAGTTCCACGGCAGCACGAGGCCCACCACCCCCACCGGCTCGCGCAGCACGAGGGCCAGATGGTCGTCCGAGGCGGGTGCGGTCTGGTCGTAGATCTTGTCGATCAGCTCGGCATGCCAGGTGAGACAGTGGATCGTCTCGGGCAGGTCCACCGTCTCGCAGTCGTAGATGGTCTTGCCGCTGTCGAGGCTCTCCATCACCGCAAGCTCGCGGGCATGGCGCTTGAGGAGCTTGGCCAGGCGGATCAGCACCTCCTTGCGCGCGCGGGGCGGCAGCCGCGACCAGCGGCCGTCCTCGAAGGCGTCGCGGGCCTTCTGCACGGCCAGATCGACGTCGGCCGGGCCGCAGGCCGCGACCTCGGCCAGCAGCTGCCCGGTGGCGGGGTTGCGCGTCTCGAAGGTGGCGCCCGACTGCGCGGGCCGGAAGCGGCCGTCGATGAAGGCGCCGGTGGGCAGCGTGAGGCCCGCCGCGATGGCCTTGTAATCCTCGGTGGTCAGAAGGGTCATCTCAGGCCTCCGCGGCGATCTGGGCAATGGTCCGTTTCAGCACGCGCACGACCTGCTCCAGCTCGCGCTTGTCCTCCTTGGTCAGGGGCTTCAGCGGCGGGCGCGGGGGGCCTGCGCGCAGGCCCGCCATCTCGCAGCCGTGCTTGATGCACTGCACGAACTTGCCGCCCTGCTCGAGCACCCGCATCAGCGGCAGCAGCGCCGACATGATCCGGCGGCCCTTGGCGAAATCGCCCTCGACGGCGCAGGCCTGCCAGAGCGCCAGATGCTCGGCGGGCAGGAAGTTCGAGCCGCCGCAGACCCACGAGCGCGCGCCCCAGGCGAAGAATTCGAGCGCCTGATCGTCCATGCCGCAGGACATCTGGATGTGGGGATAATCGCGCGCCAGAAGATGGACGCGGTTGATGTCTCCCGAGCTCTCCTTGATGGCGCAGAAGTTGCGCGACCGGCCGACGCGGTCGAGGAATTCCGCACCCATCGTCACGCCCATGCGCCCGGGGTAGTTGTAGAGCATCACCGGCAGATCGGCCGCGCGGTCGATGGCCAGCGCGTTCAGCGCATTCTCGCGCTCGGTCGGCACCGCATAGGGGGGCGAGCCCACGAGGATCGCCGCCGCGCCGATCTTTGCCGCATGTTCGGCCATGCGCAGGGAATCCTCGAGCCGGATCGCCACCGTGCCCACGATCAGCGGCACGCGGTCGCCGATCACCTCGCGGGCGAGGCTGGCCATTCCGGCGCGCTCCTCCATCGACTGGGCGTAATATTCGCCCGTCGATCCGCCATTGATGAGGCCGTGGACGCCTGCGGCGATCAGTTGCTCGATCGCCGCGGCGAAGGCGTCGCGGTCGATGGCGCCATCCTCGCGGTGCGGCGTGATGACGGGCGTGTAGATTCCCTCGAACTTCATGAAGCTCCTCTGGATCCTCAGGCCCCCGGCGCGCGGCCGAGCGGGCGCCGGATGCTCTCCGGTGTGACGAAACTCTCGATCTGGGCCCGCGACAGCTCCCAGTGGGCGACGGCGAGGTCGGCCGCGCCGTCGGCGTCGCCGGCCTCGATCCGCTCGATGAAGAGGTCGTGCTGGTCGGCCGCCACCGACTGGACGTCGGTCATGCCGGGGAAGCGCGGGCTGTAGAAGGTCATGCCGATCCGCGTGTGGTCGATCAGCAGCCGCCGGAGGCTCGGCGTCAGATATTCGTTGTCCGCCATCTCGCCGATGATCGAATGGAAGCGCTCGTTCATCAGCGCCCGGTCGGCGGGATTGCCGCGGCGGATCGCATCGCGGAAGGCGGCCTGCGTCTCCTTCAGCAGCGCGATCTGGTCGGGCCGGGCGTTCTCGGCGGCGAGGCGCGAGACGGCGGCATAGATCATCGGCGCGGCGAGGAAGAAATTGCGCATGGTCTTGTAGGTCATGGGCGCCACCTGCGCGCCCCGGTTCTCGTGCAGCACGAGATATCCCTCGCCCGCCATCTGGCGCAGGATCTCGCGCAGCGGCGGGCGCGAGATGCCGTAGCTCTCGGCCAGATCCGTCTCGTCGAGATAGCTTCCCGGCTCGAGCGCCTGGGTCAGGATGCGCTGGCGCAGATCCTCGATGCAGAGCGTCTTGCGGCTTTTCGTCGGGCTGTCCACGGCTGTCTCCTGCTGGGTCCGAGGCCGCTTCCTACTGCGAACTCCGTCCACCGCCCATCCCTCTCGGAATACAATGTGTCTACAGTATCGAAATACATGTTGTCTACATAGAAATTTTCTGTTTGTAGTTTCAGGACAGGGGGAGTCCGCATGACCAAATCCGCAAGAGAGGACGTCATCCGCTGCGAGGGGATCTGGAAGATCTTCGGCCGCAGGTCGCGTCAGGCGATGGAGGCCGTCCGCAGCGGGGGCCTGTCGAAGACCGAGATCCGGGAACGGTTCGACTGCGTGGTGGGGGTGCAGGACGCCTCCTTCAGCGTGAAGCGCGGCGAGATCTTCTGCATCATGGGCCTGTCCGGCTCGGGCAAGTCGACGCTGATCCGGCACATCAACCGGCTGATCGAGCCCACTTCCGGCTCGGTCTTCATCGAGGGGCAGAACGTCAATGCGATGAACGCCCGCGACCTGCGCGCGCTGCGGGCCCAGCGGATCGGCATGGTGTTCCAGAGCATGGCGTTGATGCCGCACCGGACGGTGCGCGACAATGTCGTCTTCTCGCTCGAGGTGCGGGGCCGGCCCGAGGAGGAGCGCGCACGGGTTGCGGCGCAGGCCATCGAGGCGGTGGACCTGACGGGATGGGAAACGAAATATCCCGACGAGCTGTCGGGGGGAATGCAGCAGCGCGTGGGCTTGGCCCGTGCCATCGCTGCCGACCCGACCATCCTGCTGATGGACGAGCCCTTCTCGGCGCTCGACCCGCTGATCCGCAAGCAGCTTCAGACCACCTTCATGGCCCTCTCGGCCGAGCTGCACAAGACCACGGTCTTCATCACCCACGACCTCGACGAGGCCATCCGCATCGGTGACCGGATCGCGATCATGAAGGACGGGGTGCTGGTGCAGATCGGCACGCCCGAAGAGATCGTGACCGAGCCGGCCGACGAGTATGTGGCCGATTTCGTGGCCGGGATCTCGAAGCTCGACCTCGTGTCGGCGGCGCGCATCATGCAGCCCTTCGAGCAGTATCGCCGGACGCGGCCCACGGACGGGATCGAGGCCTGGCCGGTGGCGCGCCCCGACGACAAGCTGAACCGGCTCGTCGATCTGGCGGTCGGCACCGATCATCCGATCCTCATCAAGGATGCGGACGCCGTGGTGGGTGTCGTGGGAAAGCGTGCGCTCCTGCGCGGCATCCAGGGCCGCGAGGACGCGGCCGCTTGCCAGGCGGAGGCCGTCTGATGGCCGAGGAGCGCACCTTCAGCCTGCTCGATCCGTTCCGCAGCATCGATCTCGACATCGACGGGCGCACCGACGGCATCAAGCAATGGGCCATCGCCAACCGCACGGCGCTGCAGCCGATCAAGTCCTTCTTCGACGGGCTGATCGGCTGGATCGAGAACCTGATGCAGTCGATCCCGCCCACCGTCATGCTGCTGCTGATCGTGCTGGTGGCCTGGCAGGCGGCGGGGGGACGGGTGGCCCTCGTCGTGGCCGCGGCGCTGGTGGCGCTGGGGCTTCTGTCGCCCGACGCCTGGTCGCTCGCCATGACCACGCTCGCCATCGTCAATGCGGCCGTGGCGCTCTGCGTCATCATCGGCCTGCCGCTCGGCGTGCTCGCGGGCAAGAGCGACCGGTTCGAGGCGGCGGTCCGGCCGTTCCTCGACACGATGCAGACCATCCCGGCCTTCGTCTATCTGGTGCCCGTGGTGATGCTGCTCGGGATCGGCAATGTCTCGGGCGTGATCGTCACCATCATCTTCGCGCTGCCGCCCTTGGTGCGCCTCACCTCGCTCGGCATCCGCAGCGTGAATCCCGGCGTCGTCGAGGCCGCGCGCGCCTTCGGCGCCACGCCGCGCCAGATCCTGTTCAAGGTCGAGCTGCCGCTCGCCACGCCCACGATCCTCGCGGGGCTGAACCAGACGATCATGCTGTCGCTGTCCATGGTGGTGATCGCCTCGATGATCTCGGTCAAGGGCCTCGGAAACGAGGTGCTGCGCGCCATGGGCCGGCTCGATGCGGGCAAGGCCATCGTGGGCGGTCTCGGCATCGTCATCCTCGCCATCGTTCTCGACCGCGTGACGCAGGGTCTCGGCCGCTCGGGCCGCGCCCGCAACCACCGCCACTGGTGGCAGGAGGGGCCGGTGGGCCTCGTCATGCGCCTGTTTCACAAGAGCGTCTGAAGGCGCCGTTCCAGCCAGCCCAACAAGGAGACACCATGAAACCGTTCAAGATTGCCCTGTCCCTGATGCTGTCGGTCGCGGCCACCCCGCTTCTGGCGAACGACACCCCGGGCGAGGGCGTGACCGTCCGCCCGATCATGGCCACGCAGATCGAGGAGTTCTTCCAGCACCGCATCCTGTTCCGGGCGCTGGAGGATCTGGGCTATTCCATCGCCGAGCCGCAGGAGGTGGAATATCAGACCCTGCACATGGCGCTCGGCGCGGGCGACGGCGACTTCAGTGCCGTGAACTGGCGCTCGCTGCACGAGACCTTCTATCAGGAGGCTGGCGGCGACGAGGTGCTGGCCAAGGTGGGCACCCTGATCGAGGGCGCGCTGCAGGGCTATCTCGTCGACAAGAAGACCTACGACGCGGGCATCACCGACATCGGCCAGCTGAAGGACGCCGAGGTGGCGAAGAAGTTCGACGCCGACGGCGACGGCAAGGCCGACCTCGCCGGCTGCGTCCCCGGCTGGGGCTGCGAGCGGGTGATCGAGCATCAGCTCGACGAATACGGTCTGCGCGACACCGTCACCCACAATCAGGGCGCCTATCAGGCGATGATCGCCGATGTGATGGCGCGCTACCAGAACGGCGAGTCGGTGCTCTACTACACCTGGACGCCCTACTGGGTGTCGGGGGCGCTGGTGCCCGGCACGGATGTCGAATGGCTGAGCGTGCCCCACACCTCGCTGCCGGACGGGGCGACCGGCGAAACCACCTTTAACGGCAAGAACCTCGGCTTTGCGGTGGATTCGATCGGCGTCGTGGCGCGGAAGGACTTCCTTCAGGCCAATCCCGCCGCGGAAAAGCTCTTCGAGGTCGCCAAGATCGACATCAAGGACATCTCGACCGAGAACAAGCAGATCACCGACGGCGAGGCCAATTCGTCGGACATCGACCGGCATGTCGATGCCTGGATCGCCGCGCATCGGGACGAGTACGACGGCTGGCTGGCCGAGGCGCGCAAGGCGGCCGAGTGATCCTTCCGGGTGCCCGCTTCCGGGCACCCGTCCTCGCCGGTGAACCGCCATGTCCGGGACCTCCCCTTTCGTCTTCCTTCTCGTCGAGAACTTTTCCCATATCGCCTTCTCCTGCGCGCTCGAGCCCCTGCGCATCGCCAACCTGCTGGCGGGGCGCGAGCTCTACCGCTGGTCTCTGGCCAGCGAGGACGGCGCCACCGCCACCTGCTCGAACCGCTGCGTGACGCTCGTCCACCGCGGGCTCGAGCCGCTCGCGCGCGGCGACCGGCTGTTCCTGATCTCGGGCCTCCGCGTCCAGCATCACACGACGCCGGCCGTGCTCTCCTTCCTGCGGCGCGAGCGGGCAGCGGGCACGCCCATCGGCGCTATCTGTTCGGGCGCCTATGTGCTCGCGCGGGCCGGGTTCCTCACCGGGGTGCGGACCGCGGTCCACTGGGAGTTTCACGATCTCTTCGCCGAGGACTTCCCCGAGGTGGCCCTCGTGCGCAACGTCTTCGTGCCCGACGAGCGGTTCGTGACCGCCTCGGGGGGGACGGCCGCGGCCGATCTCATGCTGCATCTGATCGCGCGCGAGCACGGTCGGGATCTGTCCACGGCGGTGGCCGACCAGATGGTCTACACGGCGGTGCGCGAGGGCACGGCCGCGCAGCGGGTGTCGCTCCAGTCGCGCCACGGGATGCGGAACGCGCATCTTTCGCGGGCCATCGCGCTGATGGAAGCCCATGTCGAGGAGCCGCTCAGCCCCTTCGCCCTCGCCGACCGCCTCGGCATCTCGACCCGCCAGCTCGAGCGGCTGTTCGGCAGGTTCCTCAACACATCGCCCAAGCGCTACATGATGGAGGTGCGGCTGACGCGGGCGCGCCACCTGATCGTGCAGACCGAGCAGTCGATCTCCGAGATCGCGATGGCCTGCGGCTTCACCTCCACCTCGCATTTCTCGAAGGTGTTTCGCAGCCGCTACGGGGTCGCGCCGGTCGCGCACCGCACGACCCTTGGCTAGGCGGGCGCCCTTCCTCTGCATGACAGGCCTTGACCCGCCTGCGGGCGCGCAAGGCCCGATCCTTTCCTCAAGCCCGTGTGACCAGATCACCGTTCCGCCGGGCCCGTCGCGCTATGGCGGGGCGGGGGCCTCGCCCCGTCCCCACCCGCAGCGCGCCCGAGGCACCGGCGGCTGCCAGAGACGGAGGATGCGATGGATGCGATGAGAAGGGCCCTTGCCGGCTGCGTGCTGGCCCTGTGCCTCGGGACGACCGGCGCCGAGGCCGCCGATCCCGCCGCCCTGGCCGAGGCGCGCGGGGCGACCCTGCGCCTGCAGCAGGAGCTTCAGGGCGCGCTCAAGGCTGCCATGGCGGAGGGCGGCCCCGCCGGTGCCGTCGAGGCCTGCCATCTTCAGGCGCTGCCACTGACCGAGAGCCTGTCCGAGGAGCTGGGCGCCGAGATCGGACGCACCGCGCTCCGGCTGCGCAATCCCGCCAATGCGCCGGACGCGTGGGAGGCGGCACAATTGCACCGGTTCGAGGAACGGCTCGCGGCGGGAGAGCCCGCGGCGGATCTCGAGGCGATGGCGGAGGGTCCGGGCGGGCTGCGCTACATGAAGGCCATCCCGATGCAGGAGGCCTGCGCCGCCTGTCACGGCCCCGACGTGGCGCCGGGGCTCCGCGCGAAGATCGAGGCGCTCTACCCGCAGGACCGCGCCACGGGCTTTTCTCCCGGCACCCTGCGCGGCGCCTTCACCCTCACGCTCCACCGGCCCTGAGGAGCTCCGGACGAAGGCGAACGGGCCCGCGAAACTCCCCGCGACCCTGCCTCCGGGCCCGCGCAAAAGCCTCTTTCACTCTGCGCAAATATCCTCGGGGGTGCGGGGGCAGACAGCCCCCGCCGACGCCGGCCCCTGCGCGGCGGAGCGGGGCTCGCGCCGGGCCAGCTCCCCGGGACCCTGCACCCGCTCAGTAGAGCGCGGTATAGAGCGTGATGCGGAGCGGCGTGCCGGGCTCCAGCCGGGCGCTGCCGCGGGCGAGGAGCCAGCCGTCGGCCCGCAGCAGGCGGGCCTCGACCTCGGTGCCTGCGGCGGCCTCGGGGAGGGCGAAGGCCATGGTCCGGGCCGACCCGTCGCTCTCGAGGCGCAGGGGGTCGGCCCCGCCCGCGGAAATCTCGATCACGCCCTTCGGCAGCGCCGTCCCGCCCTCATGGTCGAGCGTGCCGGAGAGGCCGCCCGCCTGGGCGGTGCCCGCGGCGAAGGCGGCGGCGAGAAGAAGGCTGCGGGGCTTGCCCGGAAGGGTCATGCGAAGGTCCTGAGCCGGAGGGGGGCCGCGGCGCCGGCCGGGGGAGGCAGGCCGGGGCGCGATGGGACGCGCGCCCCGGCCCCCGTCTTACACGAGGTAGAAGTCGTCCGCCGTGAGCGAGAGCCCCGCGCTCACCTGCGCAAAGCGCACCGCGGCCGTCTCGCCCGATCCGTCGGCGTCGTAGGACAGGAAGCCGCTGTCGGTGTCGTAGAGGATCCGGTCGGACGCATCCTGCGCGGCGCCCGAGGGGCTGCGGTGGAAGGCGCCGAACGAGAGGGTGCCCGCGCCGCCCGCTTCGGCGAAGATCGCGCGGTCGAGCAGGATGAGATCCTCGCCCACCTCGAAATCGAGGATCCGGTCGACATTGCCCGCGCCGAGCGCGGTCGAGAAGCGGAAGCTGTCCTCGCCCGCGCCGCCGAGAAGCACATCGGCCGCGAGCCCGCCGTCGAGCAGGTCGCCGCCCGCGCCGCCGACCAGCCGGTCGCGCCCCGCCTCGCCGGGCCGGACCGGCTCGGGCGGGAATTCCACCGACACGTTCAGCTTGTAGTCGGACCCTTCCGGAACCGCGTCGCTCCAGCCGTCGCCGGGCGCATCCTCGGACCAGCTGCCTTCCACGATATAGTAGGTGCCGGTTTCCTCGACGGTGAAGACGGTGCTGGAATCGCGGCTGCTGGTCGAGCCCGGATCCCCGCCGCCGTCGTCGTTCTCGGCCACGATGCGGCCCTCGCTGTCGAGCACGCGCACCCAGCTGTCATGGACATTGGGATCGGCGATCCCGTCGATATCCACCGTCACCACCGTGCCCGCGGCGAGATCGAGGCTGTAATAGCCCCCCTGGCCGTTGCCGGTCGCCGTGACCGTCGTGTGCAGCACGCTGGTCGAGTCGAAGATGTCGGGATCCTCGGTCAGCGAGAAGTTCTCCGACAGGTCGAAGGCCGTCTCGATCGAGTTGTTGGCGGCCTCCGGCCCGAGGGTGGCATAGCCCGTGCCCAGCCCCGGCCGCGGCACCGGCGTGCCCTCGGGGGCGAAATCGCCGAGCAGGACGTCGTCGCCGCCCCGCCCGAAGAGCGTGTCGTTGCCGCCCTGACCGGTCAGCACGTTGGCCGCCGTGTCGCCGATCATCACGTCGGCGTGGCCCGAGCCCGCGAGATTCTCGATCGAGCGGTAGCTGTCGCCGTCCGACGAGCCCAGCGTCAGCGACAGGGCCACGCCGCGCGCCGCGGTGCTGTAGTCGGCCGTGTCGCGGCCTGCGCCGCCGTTCAGCCGGTCGGCGCCGCCGCCGCCGGTCAGGATGTCGTCGCCCCGTCCGCCGGAGAGGACGTTCGACTTCCCGTCGCCGATCAGCCGGTCGTCGTGGAACGAGCCCACCACATTCTCGAACCCTGCGAGAATGTCGTGGCGGATCACCGAGCCGCGGCCCACGATCTGCACCGGCCCGTCGGCGTCGCCGCCGCGTGCGGTGCCCTGCGACAGATCGACCGTCACCGCGGCCGAGCTTCCGGCATAGACCACCGTGTCGATGCCCGCGCCGCCGTTCATGTAATCCTGACCCGCGCCGCCGATGATCGTGTCGTTGCCGCCCTCGCCATAGAGGATGTCGCCGTCCGCTCCGCCGTCGAGGATGTCGTCGCCGCCGCGGCCGTTGAAATAGTCGCCGCCGCCCCGGCCCCAGAAGTGGTTGGCGTCCGACGTGCCGATGAAGCGGTCGATCCGGTCGTCCGAGCCGATCAGATTCTCGATGCTGTAGAAGGTATCGCCCGAGGCGGTGCCGCCGCTCGCCACGTTGGTCTCGAGATTGACCAGAAGCTGGAACGGGCTTTCCATCCCGTAATCGACGGTGTCGATGCCCGCACCGCCGCGGAACACGTCGACGCCGTCCTGACCGCGCAAGAGGTCGTTGCCCGCGCCGCCGTCGAGCGTGTCGTCGCCCGCACCGCCCATGATCGTGTCGTTGCCGGCCCCGCCATAGAGCGCGTCGTTGCCGTCGTCGCTTTCGGTCTGGTCCTCGAGGTCCGCGATGGCGATCGTGTTGTTGATGTCGCGGCTGGCGAGGCTGTCGCGCCCGCCGATCAGCAGGTCGTCGCCGGCGAGGCCGAAGATCGTGTTGCCGCCCGCGCCGCCGTTCAGCGTGTCCGTGCCCTCGGTGCCCATGAGGATGCTGCCGAGCGTGCCGCCCGCGCCCGCGACCGGGGCTGGCGTCCCCTCGTCGGGAGCGGGGGCCGAGCCGCCGGCGTAGATGATCGTCTCGACATTGGCGACCTCGCCCAGATCGAGCCCCTCGGTCAGCACGATGATCGTGTCGTTCCCGCCGTCGGCGAATTCGCGCACGATATCGTCGGCGGAATCGACGAAATAGGTGTCGTCGCCGCCGAAGCCCGCCATCCGGTCGCCGCCGCCGCGCCCGTCGAGCACGTTGTCGCCGTCATTGCCGATGAGCGTATCGGCGAAGCGGCTGCCGATGCCCGCCTCGATGTAATAGTCGCTGGCGTCCTCGTTGTGGCCCGCGAAGATCGAGACGTTGTTGCTGTGGCCGTTCACGCTCGAGAACCGGCCTGCGCGCAGATCGAGGATCGTGCCCGCCGTCGAGCCCGAGAAGTCGATCGTGTCCATGCCGCCGGTGTCGTGGATCACGAAGCCGATGTCGTGCTGCAGCCCCTCGGACATCAGCTCGTAGCCGAAGACGCTGCTGTTGAAGCCGTAGATGTCGTCGCCCGTGTTGAGGTCGATGGTCTGGTAGGTCCGCACCCCGTCCTCGTCCACCGTCGAGAAGAAGCGGCGGATCACGGCCTCGATATCGGCCATGAGCGGCGTGGTGGCGGACCAGCGGCTCGTCTCGCCCACGTCGATGCCGTCGAAATAGGACATGACGCTGTATTGCTGCCGGTCGTAGGTCCAGGTCGCGTTGTTCAGATAGTTGATCTGCACGCCGCCGGGACCGCTGTAATTGTAGAGGCCGGGGTGGTTCAGGCCGAATTCATGGCCGAATTCATGGACGAACGAGTCGAACACATAGCCGCCGAGAGCGGTCTTGTCGGGCTCGGTGTCGTGAAAGCGCTGGCCGATGCTGACATAGCGGTTGCTCGAGAAGGCGCTGCCGTCGCTCGGTTCGCCGATCTCGGGGCTCACCACCTCCATCCAGTCCGTCGCGCGGTCGAAGGGCGCGTCGTCCACGATCTCGAACTGGAGCGGCGTGACCGTGGCCCAGGTCTGCAGCGCGCCGATGGCGGCCGCCTTGTAATCCGGGTGGTCGTTCAGGCCGGTCACGTTGATCCGGAGCGGCTCGGCCGCGATGGCCGGGGTGAGGCTGCGGTTCAGCGCCCCCAGATAATCGAGGAAGGCATCGTAGTCCTCGCTCTTGCCATAAGGATTATCGGGCGTCTGATCGTTCACCCACCATGTGTCCGCGACTTGTCTGGCAGACGGCATCTTCGGCTCTCCCTGACTGAAGGCTGGCTAGGCCCATGCTTCGGTGCTGCCGAACAGCGTTGCCCCGTTCCTGTTCCCGTTCAAGGAAAGTCAAACCGGCGTGATCTTGCCTATGGGTTGAAAAACCGCCCCGTGACGTGCCCGGAATTTCATGAAGAATGAAAGCTCAAGCCCTGAGTGCTTCCCCGCCGGCGAGCTTCATCAGCAGCAGGATGACGTTGCGTAGCCACGGTTTCCCGCTTTCGTCTCACGCTGGCGCGACGGCGGGACGGCGGGTCTTCCGGCCGCGGACGCGCCGGTTCGGGCCGCCGACCAGACGGACCCTCCGCCGCTTCGACTGTATGGGCCGCAGCGTCGGAACAGAGGCGGCGGGGCAGGGTTGCCCGGGCACGACGCCGCATTCGAAAGGAGGACCGATGAGCGACCCCCTGATCTTCGACAGCTGGACCGGCCTCGGGCGGATCCTGCTGGCCGGCACCCTCGCCTACGGCGCGTTGGTGGCGATGCTGCGCGTCTCGGGCAAGCGCACGCTGAGCAAGATGAACGCCTTCGACCTGATCGTGACCGTGGCCCTCGGCTCGACGCTGGCCACCGTGATCCTGAACCGGAGCGTGCCGCTGGCCGAGGGCGTGCTGGCGCTGGCCCTGCTGATCTGCCTGCAATATGCGATCACCTGGACATCGGTGCGCTGGCCTCTGGCCGAGAGCATCGTCAAGAGCGAGCCCACGCTGCTCCTGCACGAAGGCTGCTTCCTCGACGATGCCATGCGCCGTCAGCGCGTCACGCAGGCCGAGATCCTCGCGGCCCTGCGCGAGAGCGGCCTCGACAGCCCCGGCGCCGCCCGCTCCGTGGTGCTCGAGACGGACGGCAGCCTCTCGGTCGTGTCGCGCACGGACTGACGCGGCGTGGAGGCGGGCTCTGGGCCGTGTCCGCCGTGTGCATCAAGAAAATTCCCGCTGCACACTTGCTCGATGTGCAGCGGAAAGATATTTGATGCACACACTGGCCCTGAGGCGCAGACGGTCGGAGGAGACCCGCCATGACGATCCGCTCGCATTCCCGCGCCGCGCAGGTCGCCTATCAGGACCTGCTCCGGCTTCATCTCGACGAGAGCGCCTCGGCGCTGATCGGCAGCATCGAGCAGCGCACCCGCAACGGGCGGATCTATCTCTACGACAAGTTCCGCATCGGCACCGAGATGAAGAGCCGCTACCTCGGCGAGGGCACGCCCGAGCTTGTCGCGCGGCTCGAGCGGGCGGCGGCGCTGAAGGCCGGGGCCGAGGAGCGCCGGGCGACCATGGCGCGCTTGGCCCGGGTGCTGCGCGCGGAGGGCTTCACCGGCACCGACCGCGAGACGGGCTCGCTGCTTCTGGCCTTCGCGCGGGCGGGCGTGTTCCGGCTGGGCGGGACGCTGGTGGGCACGGCCGCCTATGCGCTCTATCAGGGCGAGCTCGGCGTGCGGTTCGATGCCGAGGAACTGGCCCAGACCGGGGACATCGACTTCGCGAGTTTCGAGCGGCTGTCGGTCGCGCTCGGCGACCGCGTCGAGGAGGAGCCGGGCGACATCCTGCAGGCGCTGAAGTTCGATCCGGTGCCGGGGTTGGCCGACCGGCAGGTCTGGAAATGGCGCCAGAGCCGCGGGCAGGCGATGGTCGAGTTCCTGACGCCCGCCTTCGGCGACGAACGGGTGAAGCCGCTGCCCGCGCTCGGCATCAGTGCGCAGGCGCTGAACTATCTCAACTTCCTGATCGCGGAGCCCATTCCCGCCGTGGCGCTCTACCGCTCCGGCGTGCTGGTGCAGATCCCGCGGCCCGAGCGGTTCGCGATCCACAAGCTGATCGTGGCCGACCGCCGCCGCGACGGCCCGGACCGGGCCAAGGCGCGGAAGGATCGCGGGCAGGCGGCCTTCCTGACCGAGCTGCTGGCCGCCGACCGGCCCGACGATCTGGCCGACGCCTACCGCGACGCCCTCGGACGCGGCCCGCGCTGGCGCCAGCGGATCGAGGCGAGCCTTTCGCGGATGCCCGCCACGGCGGAGATCCTGCGCGACCTCGGCTGAGAGAGACCGCTCCCGCGCCGGGCCTATGCCTGCCGCGGGGTCTCGTGCGGGAGGAGGGGGCCTTGGCGCGGGACGCCGCCGCTGCCGGCAGGCGAGGCGGCACCCCGCGGAGAGGCGGAGGTCCTTGCCGATCCCGCCGGGGCAGGGAGGCGGCTGGCGGCGGGCAAGAGGGCATCCCCCCGGGAGAGGCGGATGCCCTGCCGATCCGGGCAGGGCGCCGCCCCGGGTCCGCTAGGCCCCGGCGAGGAAGAAGCGCACCATCTCGGCCGAGGCATCGGGACCGGCCGGATCGGTGTAGGAGCCGGCGGCCCGTCCGCCCGACCAGGCATGGCCCGATCCCTCGATGCGCCAGAGTTCGGCCAGTGCGGTTCCGTCGGCAGCCGCATGGGTCTCGCGTCGCCATGTCCGCCCGCCGGGGCTGCGCCCCTGCTCGGTGCGCGCCGCCGACTGCCGCCCGCCGACCGCCGCGTCGATCAGCCGCTGCGCATTGTCGGGATGCACCGTGGCATCCGCCGTGCCGTGGAAGACGATGGTGCGCGGCGCCCCGCCTGCCGCGGGCCGTGCCGCCTGCCCGTCGCCCCGCATGGCCGCGAAGGCCGAGATGACATCGTGCGCCGCCCGGTGCGGCAGGCCGGAATGGACCCCCACGGCCGAGAAGAGCTCGGGGTGCGTGGCCCCGAGCGTCGCGGCCATCGCCCCGCCCGCCGAGAGGCCCGCGACGAAGATCCGCCCCGCATCCACGTCATGCCGGGCGGCCACCGCCCGCACGAGGTCGGCCAGAAGCGCGGGCTCGCCGCGGTGGGCCTCCTGATCGCCGGGCCGGAACCAGTTCCAGCAGCCCTGCGCATTGTGGCTGCGGTCCTGATGCGGATAGAGGACGATCAGCCCGTGCCGCTCGGCCGCCGCGTTCATCCCGGTGCCTGCCGCGAAATCCTCGGGCGTCTGGGTGCAGCCGTGCAGCATCAGGACGAGCCCCGGCCGACCCTCCGGCTGCGCCGCGGGTATATAGAGCCGGTAGTCGCGGGCACCGGCGGTGCCTGCGTGATGGAGCCGCTCGAACCGGGCGCCCGTGGGAAGGGCAGGCTCGGCCCCCCGTCCGGCGTCGGCGGACGCGAGGCCCGTGGGGCGCAGCCGGCGGAGGGCATCGACCGCGGCCCCCATCCGGCGACGCGGGGGGGCGGCGGAGGCCTCCGGCGCGGCCTGCGCCCGCGGTGCGCGGCCGCCGAGCACTTCGGCCTCCTCGATCCCGTCGAAGGAGGCTGCGGGCGCCGGCCGCGTGGCCTCCTGCGCTGCGGGTTCGCCGCTCGCCCCGGTCTCGCGGCCCCGCAGCAGATCCTGGATCGCCCGCGTGGCCCCCGCCGGATCGCCGGCGCGCACCTGATCGAGCGCCCGGCCCATGGCCGTCGCAAACTCCGTCTTCATCTCGGTCTTCCTTGCCAGAGGGGCGCTGTGCGCCTAGCGGATGCGGTCCCGGAGGGCCGCCTTGATCTCGGCGGACGCCTGAAGCGCCCCGAGCACGGTGAGAGAGCCGATGGTGGCGCGCGCCAGATCGGCAGAGACGTCCGACGCGATCCGGGCCAGTCCCACGACGCGCACATGCAGCAGCTCACCCGCCGCCTGTGCGGCCTCGAGCTCGGCCCGGCCGATGTCGCGCAGGCCGAGCTCGAGCGTGTGGCGCTCGATCGAGCGCGTCACGGCGTCGGCCTCGGTTCCCAGCTGGTTGCGGATGGCGGTGCGGATGAAGTCGCTCCGGTTGGCGTAGAAGCCTTCCTGCACCAGAAGGTCGATCCGCCCGAGGTCCACCGGCCCGAGGTTGATCGTGATCTTCTCGCTGTCGCTGGTCTTCGGAGCCGGGGGCTGCATCGTGTGTCTCCATCCGTGTGGATGGTATATGGATGTTGAAGCGGCCGATGCAAGGGGCGACGAGCGCGCCCGCGCCTGACGTCGCGGCGCCCTCGGCGGGCGGTGCCACCCTGGCCGCAAGGGCCGGACGACGTCCACGGGCAGTCCCGAGGACCGTGGTCAGTTATGCGGGCACGGAGCGGGAGAGGGATCGAAGGCCGGGCGCGCCGGGGCGTCAGAAGAGCGCGCCGGATCGGGCAGCTTCGGAGGGGGCCGCGCCGGAGGACGGGGGGCCGGGGTCGTCACAGGAGCGCACTGGATCAGACAGCTCGTGCGGAGGCAACGTCGGACGGGCAGGCCACGGGAGGCGCAGGAAGAGAACGGCAGACGCCGGAGGGACGTTCTCCGTCCGAAGCGTCAGAAGCGCGCGCTGCGGCGCGAGCGGGCGAGCTTCGCGCGGGGTGGGGGGGCTTCGGCGGCGGTTTCATGGGCGAGGGTCGTGCAGACCCAGCGCCAGGTCTCGGCCAGCCCCTCCTCGAGGCCGATGCGCGGGGCCCAGTCGAAGGCTGCGCGCGCGCGGGAGATGTCGAGCACCACACGGGGCACGTCGTAGCCGCGGCCGGGCTGGCGGAGCGCGCGGACGGGCGGGCCGCCCGAAGCCTGGACGGTGCGGTCGATCCCGGCCACGATCTCGGCCACCGAGGTGCCGGTGCCGCTGCCCGCGTTGAAGAAGCCGCAGGTGTCCGAGCGCAGGGTCGCAACGCAGAGCGCCGCCAGATCGCGGACATGGATGAAGTCGCGCGTCACCTGCCCGTCGCCCCAGATCTCGACCGGCTCGCCGCGCGCGGCGCGCCACAGGTGGGTGCCGATGATCCCCTGCACGCCGGTGTGGCCCTGTCGCGGCCCGTAGGGGTTCGAGGCGCGCAGCACCACGGGCGCCAGCCCGTAGAGCGCCTGCTCCATGCGGATGTAGCTCTCGATCGCGACCTTCACGATGCCGTAGGATCCGATGGGGCGCAGCGGATGCTCCTCGGGCACCGGATCGGCCTGCGGCACGCCATAGACCGTGCCGCCGGACGAGAGGAACACGAGCCGCCGCTTGCCCGTCGCGCGCATCACGTCGAGAAGCCGCACCGTCGCCAGAAGATTGGCTTCGATGTCGAGCCCCGGGTTGAGGTTCGCGGTCGCGGGCACCGTCGCGCTCGCCAGATGGAGCACCGCCTCGACGTCGTGCAGCGCCCGGAACACCAGAGCCGGGTCGCTGTAGTCGCCCATGACATAATCGACGCCGGCAAGCGGCGGACGGAAGGCCTCGGGCCGTCGGCCGAAGACCCGCACCCGACAGCCCTCCTGCAACAGAAGGTCGACGACATGTGACCCGATAAAACCGCAGCCGCCTATTACCAGAACTTTCATCACATGTTCCTCGCCAAGCCCTGCGCGGCTTAAACTACTTCCGATTGTATTGAGTCAGATCCGATGTCAAGCCTCATTGTTCCTCAAGGCGAGAAAGACACAGCCTGAGGTAGAAATTGCTGTGGACGCGGCAGACGATGATCGCTATCAACCACCGGCATGGACCTGCCGTTGTGAGATCATGCTGGCTGTGACGAGCAATGCCTTTCTGGGCGATTCGAATAAAGATTTCCTTGCCAACTGGCAGGAAACCTTCGTTCTCTTTGCCCTTCCGGGCAGCGGTCTCGGCCTGAAGGGGCTTCTCGAGCGCAACCGGAGCGCGATCCTCATCGAACATCTGCGGCCGCCCTCGGGCCCGTTCGCCCTGCTCGCGGACCTGCCGAAGTGGCTGGGCCACCATCTCCTCGATCCGACGCGGCCGCTCCTGTTCCTCGACCGGGCGTTCGAGACGGGCGAGCTGACCGAGGAAGAGCGCGCGGGCCGGGCCAGTCCCCGCGGGCTGCGGGCCGAGCTCGACGAGGCGGGGCGGCTGCGGCTGCTGCGGCTGGGCGGCATGATCGCCACGAGCCCGGTGCTGCCGCCCTTCCTGCGCATCCTCGCCCGGCAGGAGGTGGCGGTGGCCACGGCGCTCGACCTTCTGCGCACGGCCTTCCCGGACAGCGGCACATGAGCGACCTCGACGACCTCTGGCGCAGCCTCGCACCCGGGCAGGTGCTTGCCGAAAGGCCGGATTTCCGCCGCCCGCCGGTCGGAGAAGCCAGCGTCTACGACGAGCTGAAGGCGCAGATTTCCGGGCTCGACAAGGTGCTGGAGGACCTGACGACCCTGCCCGCCCTGTCGGAGGCCATTGCCCTCGGCGAACCCGACGCCTGCCATCTGGCCTGCGAACTGATCCGTCTGGGCGATCCGGTCGACCGGGCCGTGTCGGATTTCTCGCACGAGGCCTACCGGGCCTGGTATCCCGACATCGCGAAGGCGAAGATCGATCCCTTCCTCCACTATCTCGAACACGGCTGGAAGGAGGGGCGGCGCACGCTGGCGAGTCTGCGCGACAAGCACCACGCCGGGCGGCGGACCTACAACCCAAACGTGCAGACCTGCCTCATCGCCGTGCACGAGCTGTCGCGGACCGGCGCCCCTGTGGTGGGGCTCGATCTGGCGCGCGAGGCGGCCGAGACTTGCAATGTGGTTGTCGTCGCAGTGCGGGGCGGCGCCCTGCTGGAGGATTTTATCGATCATGTCTGCGATCTTGTGATTTCGGAAAATCCTTTTGGGGATATTCTTTTTCTCTCTCAAGAAAGTTTCACCAGGATAGATTTCGCGATCCTCAATTCGGTGGAGGCCGTTCCGCTCGTTCGCTATGCCGTCGCGCGGGACATTCCCTTCGCGACCTATATTCACGAATATACCGATTACACCTATCCGAATTACAAGGTGACATTGACCTCGCTCTTTTCCGATCTGCTGATCTTTTCCTCGGATCACGTCCGGCAAAGCTGGACCGGTTGGCTACGCGACGTGGAGTGCGACATCGACCGCGACACGCGGATCCTGCCGCAGCGCCCGGTCCGGATGGGAGGCTGCACCGAGGACCGCATCCGCGAGGCGCGGGAGCGGATCTCGGCGCTGATCGGGCGCGACTGCGCGCATGTGCGCCTCGTCTGCGGCGCGGGGCATCTCCAGTGGCGCAAGGGCCCCGACATCTTCGCCATGGCGGCCCAGATCTGCGCGGCGCGCGATCCCGACACGCTGTTCCTCTGGATCGGCGACGGGCTCAATCCCGAGGACATGGAGTTCGGGGTATGGATGAGCTACCACCTGCGCCAGATCGGCGCGGGGCGGCCCGAGGGCAATCTCTTCCTGCTGCCGGCGGGGCCGGCCTATCCGGATGTGCTCGCGGCCGCGGATGCGATGTTCGTCTCGTCGCGGCTCGATCCGCTGCCGAACGTCGTGTTCGACGCGCTGGCGGCCGGGTGCCGGATCGTGCTCTTCGAGGGGGCGAGCGGCTTCGGCGATGCGGTCTACCGCCGATCGGGCCGGATCCGCACCGTCGAATATGGCAATCCCGCCGCCGCGGCCGAGGCGCTGCTCGACCTGCCGCGGAAGACCCCCGGGCCCGCGCGCGAGGCTGCGCCCGAGGCGGACGGGCTCTTCGCCCGCATCCGCCGCGCGCTCCTCGACCGGCTCGCCACGCAGCGCTACTTCGTGCGCGGCGCGAGCGAGATCGACGCGCCGATGCTCTTCCACGAGCCGGAGCAGGCCGAGTTCCGCATCCTCGAGCGCGAGAAGATGATGCGCTACGGCCGCCGCCGCATGTGGCGCGATCTGGCCGAGGTCGAGGAGAGGCTGGCGGACGCCGACAACTGGGTCCACCGCAAGCTGCGGATCGCCCCCTACGGCACCGCAGAAGCCACGGAGCTGCCGCGCTTTTCGCTGCATGTCCATGCCTTCTACACCGACGATCTGGCGCAGGACGTGCGCCGGCACGCGGCCTACCGCTGTGCCAGCCGGATCGTCGTCACCACCGACAGCGACCGGAAGGCGGACGAGATCCGCACGCTGATGGCGGCGGTGGGGCTTGCGCCCGAGGTGCTGGTCCGGCCCAACCGCGGGCGCGACATCCTGCCCTTCCTGCAGCTCTTCCTGCCCGGGGGCGCGGCGGGCGAGGACGAGATCTGGTGCCACCTGCATCAGAAGAAGTCGCTCGCCACCACGGACAGCGGCGACATCTGGCGCGCCTTCCTCCTGCGCATCCTCCTCGGGGATGAGGCGTCCCTGTCGGATGCGGCGACGAATCTGCGCAACCCAGGCGTGGGCCTCGTGGCGCCGTTCGATCCCTATTTCATCCCGTGGGACGCCTCGCGCGCGCTGCTGCCGCGGGTCGCGCCGCGCCTGCCGGGCCCGCTGCCCGACAATCCGCTGCTCTTCCCGGTGGGCAACATGTTCTTTGTCCGCAGCGCGGTGGTGCGGGCGATGAACGACCTGTTCGGCGCGGGCTACCCCTGGCCCAACGAACCCATTCCCAACGACGGGACCGAGTTTCATCTGATCGAGCGGCTCTGGCCCGCGCTGGCCGCGCAGTGCGGCCTGTCCTCGGTCTTCGTGCACAAGCTGGATCAGCAGAGGGTTTAGGGCGCATGGAAGTCATTCTGCACATCGGCATGGGCAAGACGGGGACCTCCTCGATCCAGACGGCGCTGGAGCAGAACGCGGACGCGCTGCGCAGGCAGGGCGTCGACTATCTCGGCATGTGGTTCGACATGCTCGATCCCGCCTTCCACGGCCTCTCCGGGCAGCCCGCCTTCTTCCGCTCGGAGCCGCCGGAGATGCAGGCCCATGCCCGCCGCTTCGCGGACGTGCTGGCCGAGCGGGAGCGCGCCGCGGGCTGCAGCCGCTTCATCCTGTCGAACGAGGGGATCTACGGGCAGGTGCTCACCATGCTGCCCTTCGTCGAGGAACTGCGGCGCCATGTGCGGCTGCGGCTTCTGGCCTATGTGCGCGACCCGCACGAATGGCTGCCCTCGGCCTACAGCCAATGGTCGATCTTCCACAAGAATTACGAAGGCCCCGTGCGACCCTTCGCCGAGATGGCGCGCCAGCAGGTGAAGGTCTATTCCGGCTTCCAGGTCTGGGGCGAGGCGGTGCCCGACCTGCTGACGGTGCGGCCCTACCTGAGGCAGAAGAACGTGGTCGAGGATGTCGCGGAGGTGCTGGGCGTCGCGCTCGCCCCGCCGGCGAAGCGGCGGCAGGCGCGCGTCACGGCCGACGAGGCGGCGCTGCGCATCTTCTACAACACCCGCCTGCCCGGCAACACGCTGCCCGGGATCTTCGACGGGGCGTTCGAGGGCCTGAACCTGCGCGCCGCTCCGGTGCTCGCGGATGTCGCGGCCCGGATGCTCGACTATCGCGGGACCGACCGGATCGTCGACGAGGCCCGCCCGCTCTTCGACTATCTGCGCACCCGCTTCGGGATCGACTTCCCGTCCGAACATGCCGAGATCGAGCCGCCTCCGGATCCCGAGGCGCTGCGGCGCCGGCTGACCGAGCATCTGCTGCAGATCGTCATGCATCAGGCCGACCGCATCACGGCCCTCGAGAAAGCCGTGGCGGCGCTTCAGGCCGCGCCCGGCGAGCGTTGAGCGGGGGGCGCGATGGAGGCTCCGGCAGAGGCAGGGACGGGCAGGAGGCGGAGGCGCCGGTCGCGGCACGCCGTCGCTTCGCGCGCCGCGGCCCGCGCGCGCGGCAACCGGCGGCCCGCCTGCCGCGGGAATGCGAGCAGGGCCGGGGCGCCTCCGCGTCCCGAGGATCGCGTCGCACCTCTCCCTCCATGCACCGCCCTCCACAGGACGGGCGCCCGGCCTGCCGCCGCCGCGCGCCCGGACCGTCTCTGACAGGGGTTATCGATCGTCATGTCACTCGTCCAAGCCTCCCCACCGCGGATCGCCCTCATCGTCCTCGGGATGCACCGCTCCGGCACCTCCGCCCTCGCGGGCGTCCTCGCGCAGATGGGCTGCGACCTGCCGCAGGATCTGATGCCCTCCACCGCGTTCAATCCCCGTGGCCATTTCGAGTCGCTTCAGGTCTATCACCTGAACGATGCGATCCTCGCCTCGGGGGGGTCCGCGTGGGATGACTGGGCGCCCTTCAACCCCGAGTGGTATCGCTCGCCGCGGCTGGGCGAGTTCCGG
Source organism: Cereibacter sphaeroides 2.4.1 (assembly GCF_000012905.2). NCBI lineage: Bacteria > Pseudomonadati > Pseudomonadota > Alphaproteobacteria > Rhodobacterales > Paracoccaceae > Cereibacter > Cereibacter sphaeroides. The sequence goes on from NC_007488.2 coordinate 66,845, forward strand.
CAGCGCGCGGCCGAGGTGATGGCGCAGGAATTCGGCCGGTCGAGCCTGATCGTGCTGAAGGACCCGCGCATCTGCCGCCTGCTGCCCTTCTGGAAGGAGGTGCTGGCCGAGGCGGGCTTCCGGCCGCTCTTCGTCTGCACCCATCGCGCCCCGGACGAGGTGGCGGCCTCGCTCTCGCGGCGCGAGGGCTGGCCTCCGGGGTGGGGGCAGCTTCTCTGGCTGCGCCATGTGCTCGAGGCCGAGGCCGAGACCCGGCAGGAGCCGCGCCTCTTCGTGTCCTACGAGGCGCTCCTGTCGGACTGGCGCGCCACGGTGGCGCGGATCGGCGAGGGGCTCGGGCTGCGCTTCCCCCGCACGGCGGATGCGGCCGCCCCGGCCATCCGCGATTTCCTCGCCGACGAGCTGCGCCACTTCCGCTCTGCCAGCGCGCGCGAGGGCGTGCTGCCGCCGGACTGGATCCGCCGCCCGCAGGAGATCTTCGGCCGCTGGGCCGCTACGGGCGAGACGGCCGAGGACTGGGCCGAGCTCGACGGGATCCGGGCGGAGGTCGACCGCGCCACGCCGATGCTGGGGATGGTCGCGCGCGACGCGGCCAGGGCGAGCGCGCAGGGCCGGGACGGAGAGGAGGCCGAAAAGGCGGAGCAGGCGATGCGCGAGGAGGAACTCGCGCTCCTGCGGCGCGCGCAGGCCGACACCGAGGCCCGCCTGCGCCATGCCACGGTGCATCTGGAGGCCATGACCCGCCAGCTCTCGGCCGAGATCGAGGCGACGGCCCCGGCCGAGCTTCAGGCGCGGGAGCGTCTGCCGGCGGTGGAGGCGGCCCGCGCCGCGCTCGAGCGCGAGGTGGACGATCTGCGCCAGAACCTGCGGCACCGCGCGGCTCATGTGGTCGAGCTCGAACGCCACGCGGGCGCGCTGGCCGAGCGCGCGGCGGCGCTCGAGCAGTGCGTGGCGGCGCTCGAGCAGCGCGTGGCCGAGCTCGAGCAGTGCGTGGCAGAGCTTGAGGGGCAGGGCGAGGCGCTCGAGCGCCAGCGGAAGGACGCCACCGGGAAACTGGCCGCGGCCCGTCTTCAGATCGCAGAGATGGAGGCGCGCCACGCCGCGATCCTTTCCAGCACCTCCTGGAAGGTGACGCGGCCGATCCGGTCGGCGGTGGAGAGGCTGCACCGCGCGAAGCAGCCGTCGTGAGTCCGCGTCCGCGGCGCCCGCTCCGGGGACGGGCCTCCGCTCCGGCCGCGGCCGGAGGAGCCTGACCCGGCACCCCAAGGGCTGGGGCGACAGGGTGGAAGCGGCCCGCTGCCATACAACCTGCGGCCTGTGCGCCGCTGCGGCGGATCCCGCGGCAGCGGCGCACAGGCCTGAAAATAGTGCTCAAGGACAGTTGAGAATCCGCAGCACGGGATATACTTCTCGCAACCCGGCGGCCTCGAACGGCCGCGGGTCTTGTTAAGCCGAGGTGATGGACCGATGACGTCTCAGTTGGGGATCGGCAAGTCGCCGACCGGCATCCAGGGGTTCGACGAGCTGACACTCGGCGGACTGCCCACCGGACGCCCGAGCCTCGTCTGCGGGTCCGCGGGCTGCGGCAAGACCCTGTTCGCCTCCACCTTCCTCATCAACGGCGTGCGCGACCACGGCGAGCCGGGCGTCTTCGTGACCTTCGAGGAGCGCCCCGAGGACATCGTGAACAACGTGGCCTCGCTGGGCTTCGAGCTCGACAAGCTGATCGAGGAAGAGAAGATCGCGATCGAACATATCGCGGTCGATCCCTCCGAAGTGGCCGAGATCGGCGACTACGACCTCGAGGGGCTGTTCCTGCGACTGGAGCTGGCCATCGACACGGTGGGCGCCAAGCGCGTGGTTCTCGACACGATCGAAAGCCTGTTCTCGGCCTTCTCGAACCCCGCGATCCTGCGGGCCGAGATCCGGCGGCTGTTCGACTGGCTGAAGGAGCGCGGGCTCACCACCGTCATCACCGCCGAGCGGGGCGACGGCGCGCTGACGCGGCAGGGGCTCGAGGAATATGTCTCGGACTGCGTGATCCTGCTCGACCACCGGGTCGAGAACCAGATCTCGACCCGCCGCCTGCGCATCGTGAAATACCGCGGCACGGCGCACGGGACCAACGAATATCCGTTCCTGATCGACACCGACGGCTTCTCGGTGCTGCCCGTCAGCGCGCTGGGGCTGCTGCATCAGGTCCATGAGGAGCGCATCGCCTCGGGCGTGCCCGATCTCGATGCGATGATGGCGGGCGGCGGCTTCTTCCGCGGCTCCTCGATCCTCGTCTCGGGCGTGGCCGGCGCGGGCAAATCCTCGCTCGCCGCCCATTTCGCCGCCGCCGCCTGCGCGCGGGGCGAGCGGGCCATGTATTTCTCCTTCGAGGAGGCGGCCGATCAGGCGGTGCGCAACATGCGCTCGCTGGGCCTCGATCTCGGGCGCTGGCGCGACGCGGGCCTGCTGCGCTTCATGGCGACGCGGCCCACCTTCTACAGCCTCGAGATGCATCTGGCGGTGATCCTGCGCGAGGTGATGCGCTTCGAGCCCTCCGTCGTGGTGCTCGACCCGATCTCGGCCTTCACCGAGAGCGGCGACCGGCTCGAGGTGCAGTCGATGCTGCTGCGGATCGTCGATTTCCTCAAGAACCGCGGCATCACCGGCATCTTCACCCATCTCGCCCACAGCCAGAACGAGGCCACGACCGATGCGGGCCTGTCGTCGCTGATGGATGGCTGGGTGCTGATGCTGAACCGCGAGGTGAATGGCGAGTTCAACCGCGAGCTCTATCTGCTCAAGGCCCGCGGCATGGCCCATTCGAACCAGGTGCGCGAGTTCCTGATGAGCGATCGCGGCATCTCGCTCCTGCCGCCGCATCTGGGCGAGGGCGGGGCGCTCACCGGCACCGCCCGCAAGGCCGAGGAGGCGCGGCTGCGCCGGGCCGAGATCGAGCGGCAGACCGAGCTCGGCCGGCTCCAGCAGCAGATCGAGCAGCGCCGCCGCCGGGCGCGCGCGCAGATCGAGGCGCTCGAGGCGGAGCTGCAGGCCGAGGAGATCGCGCTCAAGGCGCTGGTGGAGAGCGAGAGCGCGCACGAGCGACAACGGCTGGCCGATGCCGATACCCTGGCCCGAAGCCGCGGAAACGAGCGTTTCGCGGACCTCTTGATGAATAAGGGAGAGTGAGCATGCGTCGCCTCGTCCTCTATGTCGCGGGTCAGACCCCCAAATCTCTGGCCGCCATCAGCAACCTCCGCCGCATCTGCGAGGAAAACCTGCCCGGCCAGTATGAGGTCGAGGTCATCGACCTGAAGCAGAATCCGCGGCTCGCCAAGGAACACAGCATCGTGGCGATCCCCACCCTCGTGCGCGAGCTGCCGGTGCCGATCCGCAAGATCATCGGCGACCTGTCCGACAAGGAGCAGGTGCTGGTGAACCTCAAGATGGACATGGAGTAGGGCCCGTGACCCCGGCCGAGATCGACGAGCTCCGCCGACGGCTCCACGAGGCCGAAGAGACGCTGAAGGCCATCCGTCAGGGCGATGTCGATGCCCTTGTGGTGGGCGCGTCCGACGACACCGACGTCTATGTGATCGGCGGCGATCCCGACATCTGCCGCAGCTTCCTCGACATGATGGAGATCGGGGCGGCCGCGCTCGACAACACCGGGCGCGTCCTCTACGCGAATGCCGTGCTGGCCGATCTTGTGGGCCGGCCGCTGCCCGAACTCGAGGGGATGCGGCTGTCCGAGCTGACCGGCGATCCGGCGCTCGAGAGCGAGATCCTCGAGGGCAGGCTCCGCCGCCGCCGGATCCCGCTCGGCGTGGCCGGCGCAGAGCGGCAGGTGATGCTCTCCTGCGGGAAGCTGCGGCTCGGCACCGTGTCGGGCCATGCCGTCACCTTCACCGATTTCACCGAGCAGCTCGCGGCCGAACGGTCGCGCCAGAACGAGAAGGCGGCGCTGGCCATCATCGCCTGCGCGAACGAGCCCGTCTTCGTCTGCGACACTTTGGGCCTCATCACGCATCTGAGCGGCGCCGCGGCGGTGCTCGCGGGCAGCGGGGCCATCGGCCGGCCCTTGTCGGAGGTCATGGATCTGAGCGTGGGCGACGGCACCGGGCTCCTCACGCTGGGCGAGATCGTGGCGCAGGCCACCGAGGGCATTCCGGTGCAGGGGATCGAGGCGGTCGCGGCCGAGGGCACGCCCTTCTATCTCATCAGCGCGGCGCCGCTTCAGGTGCCGGGCGAGGCCGTCAGCGGCTGCGTCATCACCATGGTGGACCTGTCGCAGCGCAAGGCGGCCGAGCGCCACCAGCAGCTTCTGCTGCGCGAGCTCGATCACCGGGTCAAGAACACGCTCGCGCTGGTCATGTCGATCAGCCGCCGCACGATGCACAGCGAGGAGACGCTGGAGGGCTATCAGAAGGCCTTCACCGCCCGCATTCAGGCGCTGGCCGCGACGCACAACCTGCTTGCCGACAAGTCCTGGAGCGACATCTCGATCCGCGACGTGCTGGTGCGCGAACTGGCGCCCTACAACGAGGGCTTCTCGCAGCGCATCCTCGTCGAGGTGCCCGATGTCGAGATCGAGCCGCGCTCGGCCATCGCGCTCGGCCTCGTGATCCACGAGCTCGCGACCAACGCCACAAAATACGGCTCGCTCTCGACGCCTGAGGGGCAGGTCAGGGTCCGTGGCCTTCCGGGCGCGGACGAGCCTGCGGACGTGGTCTGCCTCGAATGGCTCGAGCGCGGCGGCCCGCCGGTGTCCGAGCCCACCCGGTCGGGCTTCGGCCAGACCGTGATCCGCCACGCCTTCGCCTATGCCGAGGGCGGCGGCGCCGAGGTCAGCTTCGAGCCCGACGGGGTGCGCTGCCGGGTTTCGGTGCCGACCGGCGTCTGAGCCGCCTTCAGCTCCCGCCCCGGCCGAAGAGACGGCCGAGCCAGCCCGCCCCGGATCCCGGCCTGGCCGGGCTGCGGGCCAGCGCCCGGCGCCCCGCCTCGGTCAGCCGGTAGCGCCGCGCCGTGACGATGCGGAAGAGGCCCAGATCCGTCAGCCGCTCGGCCCTCCGCACGATCTCCTCCTCGGCCTCGGTGAGCGACAAAAGCTCTTCGGGCTGCCGCGCCGCGAGGGCGAGCAGGTCCAGAAGCGGAGGGGGAAGCGGATCGTCGGACATCTGGCCTGCGGGGCGGCGGGGGCCGCCCCTCCCTCATTCGCGCCCTGTCAGCGCACCACGAGAACCGGCACCGGACTGTGGGCCAGCACTTCGGCCGTCTGGCTGCCGAGGAGGAGCCGGCCCAGCCCGCGCCGCCCGTGCGAGGACATGCAGATCAGGCTGCAGTCGCGGCTGCGGGCGGCTTCGACGATGGCTTCGGCCGGCAGCGAGCCCGGCACATGCAGCACCTCGGCCGAGACGCCCATCCGGTCGGCGGCCTCGCGGGCGTCCTTGAGGATGCCCTCGGCCCGCTCCTTCTGCCGCGCCTCATATTCGGTATCGAGCTCCACCGGGGCGACCCAGGCCTCGCCGGCCGAGGCGGCATAGAGCGGAAAGGCCTCGGTCACCGTGATGATCGTCACCTTCGCGCCGAGCGCCCGCGCGAGGGTGAGGCCGTGGTCGAGCCCCTTGCCGGCGGTTTCGGACCCGTCGGTGGCAATGAGAATATGTTGGTACATGACCGCTCCTGTCTCTGGATGAGAGGATCCGGCGCCGCGAGGACCCGTTTCCCCTTTCGCACAGAGGACCCGCAATGTCCGGGAAAATCAAGGAGAAGCCGCGCGGCCCGCGGCCTTTGCCCCGCCGTGCGGGGCTGGTGTGCGGCGCGCGCGGGACGAAATCCGGCGCATCGCGTGGGTGAGGCCCCGCAAGGGCAGTCCGCGCCGTCGTCCGGAGCCTTGCGCGCCCCCGAAGGTGCGTCAGAGGTCCAGCGTCACGCGCCCCTGCGGCCGGGCGCAGCAGGCGAGGATCGTACCCGCCGCGATCTCCTCGTCCGAGATGCCGCCGTTGTGGACCATCGCCACCTCGCCCTCGATCTTCTGCACCTTGCAGGTGCCGCAGAGGCCGAAGTTGCAGCCCGAGGGGATGTTCAGCCCCGCGCGCCGGGCCACCGCCAGCACCGTCTCGGTGCCGTCGCAGGCGACCCGCACCCCCGAGGCCGCGAAACAGAGCTCGGAAACGGCGGCGGGTTCGGGGATGTCGACCGGCAGCTCCTCGAGCGCGGGGGCCGCGAAGCTCTCCTCGTGATAGCGGTCCATGTCGTAGCCCAGCGAGACCAGCATCTCGCGCACCGCCTGCATGAAGGGCTCCGGCCCGCAGCAGAACACCTCACGCTCGAGATAGTCGGGCGCCATCAGCCCCAGCATGATCTGCGAGAGCCGGCCGCGATAGCCCGTCCAGACCGAGAACGGATCCTCCTCCTTGACGGTGAAGCGCAACTGCAGGCCCGGCACGCGGCGGGCGAACTGCTCGAGCCTGCGGCGGAAGATGATCTCGGCCGGGCTGCGGGCCGCGTGGACGAAGACGATGTCGGGCATCTCGCCCGAATCCCAGGCCCAGGTGGTCATCGACATCATGGGCGTGATGCCGGAGCCCGCCGAGATGAACAGGTATTTCGGGCTTCGGTGCCGCAGCGAGGTGAACTGCCCCGCCGGCCCGTAGGCCTTGATCCGCATGCCGGGCTTCAGCTTGTCGAGCATCCAGCGCCCGCCGATCGAGCCCGGCTGCGCCTTGACCGTGACCGAGAGCGACAGCGGCCGCGAGGGCGAGGAGGAGATCGTGTAGGTCCGCTGCACCCGCCCGCCGGGCACCGGCAGGTCGAGCGTCAGGAACTGACCCGGCTGATAGTCGAACCAGGCGCCCGAGGGCGCCCGGAAGGCGAAGGTGGCGCAGGTCTCGGTCTCGGGAATGACCATCGCGCATTCCAGCTCTTCGCTGTCGCTCCAGGGCTCGGCGGCCCAGTTCAGGCGCGGGCGGACCATGGCCTATTCCGCGGCCATGGCGGAGGGACCGGCGAGGCCCGCCGTCATGGTGCGCACATACCAGTCGACGAACTGGATCACGCCGCTCTCCTGCCGGACGGAATAGGGGCCGGGCTCGTAGGCGGGCGAGGAGACGCCGATCTGGTTCTCCTCGACCACGCGACGGTCCTCGTCGTTGGTGGCGGTCCAGACTTCGGTCAGCCGGGCGAGATCGTAGTCGCGCCCCTCGACCGCGTCCTTGTGGACGAGCCAGGTCGTGGTGACCTCCGTCTCGGTCGGGCTGACCGGCAGCATGCGGAAGTTCAGCACATGGTCCGAGAGGAAGTGGTTCCAGGTGTTGGGATAATGGAAGAAGAGCAGAGAGCCCGCATTGTCGAAGGGAACGCCGGGGATCCGCGGCGCGGCGGCCCTGCCGTCCATCGTGTAGCTCACCGCCTCGCCCACGAAGGGGATCCGCACCAGCCGCCATTGCGCGTCGCCGCCGATCAGATAGCGCGAGGGCAACCCCGCCGCCTCGCAGCGTGCCACATGGGCGGCGCCCGCGGGCGAGGACAGGCTGTCGTCCGATCCCACGAGGTCGGGATCGTCGTTGAAGGTGCGGCAGAGCGCGGGATGCGACCCGGCGCAGTGATAGCACTCGCGGTTGTTCTCCATCACCAGCTTCCAGTTCGCCTTCTCGAGGATCGAGGAGCGGTGCGCGACCTTCAGCTCGTCAAGCCGGTGCGGCGCGGCATAGCGGTCGGCGGCGGCCTTCACCTCCGAGAAATCGGGCGGATCCGCGGCGAGGCAGAGGAAGACCATGCCCGCGGCGATCTCGCAGGCGACGGGCTTCAGCCCGTGGCGGGCGGGCTCGAATTCCGGGCCCATGTCGCGGGCCCAGAGCAGCCGCCCGTCCGTCTCGTAGGTCCATTGATGATAGGGGCAGACCAGCTTCGCCGCCTGGCCCGAGGGTTTCGAGCAGATGCGGCTGCCGCGGTGGCGGCAGGAATTGTGGAAGGCCCGCACCGCCCCGTCCGATCCCCGCACGATCACCAGCGGATAGCGCCCGAGCTGCAGCGTGACATAGCTGCCCGCGCGCGGCAGTTCGGCCGCCGAGGCCGCGAAGATCCAGCTGCGATACCAGATCGTCTCGAGATCGGCCTGATGCACCGAGGCGTCGGCATAGAAGGGCCGGGCGAGCGAGAAGCCCGACCGCTGGCTGTGAAGGAGGGGGAGCAGATCTGACGGATGGGCCATGGACGGAGGATCCTTGCGGGGCCGGAGGCGCGGCGGGGCTGGCCGGCGGATGGCTCGGGGGATCCGCCGGTGTCGCGCAGGATCCGGGCTGCGACACTCTTGCTCAACTGCAGAAATCCGTGCAGGTTGGATAACCACCGGTTATGGATGCAGCCCGGGCCGCCCTATGCTTCCGCTTCGCCGCAGCATTCCCTCCCTCGGCGCGCTCGCCACCTTCGAGGCGGCGGCGCGGCTCGAGAGCTTCACGCTCGCCGCGAATGAGCTCGGGGTGACGCAGGCCGCGGTCAGCCGCCAGATCAAGCTCCTTGAGACCGACCTGAACACGCCCCTCTTCCTGCGCGCTCACCGCCGGGTGGTGCTGACGCCCGAGGGCGCGGCGCTGGCCGCCACCGTCACCGGGGCCTTCGGGCGCATGGCCGAGATGATCGAGACCATCCGCCAGCCGCTCGCGCCGGACACGGTGACGGTGCGCGCCTCGCTGGCCTTCAGCCACTTCTGGCTGCTGCCGCGGCTGGCCGATTTCCGGTCCCTGCACCCCGAGGTCAAGCTGAAGCTGGTGGCCGAGGATGCGACCGGGGATCTGCGCAAGGAGAGGGTCGATCTGGCCATCCGCTACAGCCGTCCGCCCTTCGAGGACGGGCGATCGGTGGCCGATCACCGCGACGAGGTCTTCCCGGTCTGCAGCCCCGCGCTGCTCGAGCGGCTGGGGCTCGAGGCCGCGACCGCCGATCCGCGCAGCCTGCCCCTGATCGCCTCGGACAGCGTGAACCCGGCCTGGCTCACCTGGAAGTCCTGGGCGCGCAGCCTCGGGCTCGATCCGGCGCTGGCGCGGGCCTCGGATGCAAGCCGGCTGCGGTTCAACCATCACACCGACTCGATTCAGGCCGCGATCAACGGCGAGGGGGTGGCACTCGGCTGGGCGCTGCTCCTCTCGCGGCTCCTGGCCGAGGGGCGGCTCGTGCGCGTGGGCCGGACCTCGCTCGTGCCCGAGGACCGCTACCATGTGCTCGTGCCCTTCGGCCGCGAGCCCTCGCCGGCCTGCCGGGCGCTGCTCGACTGGATCAAAGAATGTCTTGAGAGTGATGCATAAGCGTGCATCATGCGTAGGAATGCGACGCCCCTTGATGCAGAGGCGACGTGAGCGGGGGAGGGGCCATGCGGATCGGGATCATCGGCGGCACCGGCCCGAGAACGACCCGCGGCCTCGGGGACCACGGCCGGCGTGGGCGGAGCAGCGGCGGGCGGCATGGCGCGCGCGAACCCGTCCCCTCTGCCGCCGCCAAGGCGGCGCTGGCCGCGCTGCCGGGCCTGCGTCCGGTCGATCTGGTCTGACCCGCGGAGGCGGTTGCGGGCCCCACGCGAAGGCCGGTCACTTCCGTCTGTCCTTCGGGCGCCGCCGCTCTTCCCGCTCGATCTCGACCACGGCGAGGCTGCCCGGATCGAGCATCACCTCGACCTCGAAGCCCTCGCGGTCCCAGCCGTCGATCTCGTAGCAGCCGTCGTCGACATGGAGCCGCCGGATCGTCCAGCCTTCGCGGGCCGCCAGCGCCTCGACGGCCGCGCGGGGCTGCCAGTCGGCCATGGCCACGCTGCACTCGTCATCCGCCGCGGCGGGCGCCGCCAGCACCGCGGCGACCAGCGCCATCGTCCGCATCCCTGGCCTCATGCCTCTGCCTCCACCGGATCGCCTCCTGTCTGCCGGGCGCGCCTTACGGTCACCTGACAGGTGGCGCGAAAGGCTGTCAGCCTGGTGTCAGGCGAAGTGCGGAGAATGAGCGGAAACCGTCTGGTGGTGAGTGACATGCGTATCCTGCTGATCGAGGACGACGAGGTGCTGGGCAATGCGGTGGCCGACCATGTGGCCGAGGCCGGTCACACGGTCGATCGGGCGAAATGCCTCTCCGAGGCCGACGACTCCCTCGCCGTCGCGACCTACGATCTGGCGCTGCTCGACCTGATGCTGCCCGACGGGCTGGGCATCCCCTTCCTGCGCAAGCGCCGGGCGCGGGGGGACAGCACGCCGGTCATCATCCTGACCGCGCTCGACCAGATCACCGAGCGGATCGACGGGCTGAATGCGGGGGCGGACGACTATCTCGTGAAGCCCTTCGATCTGGCCGAACTTTCCGCGCGGATCGGATCGGTGGCCCGGCGCTACGGCGGCAATCCCAACCCGGTCGTCCGGCTCGGCGCCTTCGAGGTCGATCTCGCCGCCCGCACCATCCGCCGCGAGGGCCGCCCGGTGCCGCTCACGGCGCGCGAATGGGTGCTGCTCGAGGCCTTCCTTGCGCGGCCCAATCAAGTGCTGTCCAAGGCGCAGCTCGAGGAGCGGCTCTGGTCCTTCGAGGCCGAGATCGAGAGCAACGCCATCGAGGTCTATGTGAGCCGCCTCCGGCGCAAGCTCGACCACTCGGTGATCGAGACGGTGCGGGGCCTGGGCTACAGGCTCGGCTGCCCGTGAGGGTGCGCTCGCTGCAGGCCCGCCTCGCGCTGATGCTGGGCGCGGGCGTCACGTTGCTCTGGCTCGCCAGCGCCAGCTTCACCGCGCATCTGCTGCATGGCGAGCTGGACGAAGTGTTCGATTCCGCGCTGGAAGAGACGGCGCAGCGCCTGTTGCCGCTTGCGGTGATGGAGATCCTCGGCCGCGAGGAGCCGGGCGTCAGCCAGCGCATCGCCGCGCTGCGCGCCCACGAGGAATTCTATACCTACCTCGTGCGCGATCCGGCGGGCGCGGTCCTGATCGCCTCGCACCGGGCCGAGCCTGCGGACTTCCCGCCCTGCACGGCCCCGGGCTTCACGCAGACGGCGACGCACAGGCTCTATTGCGACGCGGCGCTGAAGGGGACGTTCACCATCGCCGTGGCCGAACCGCTGGCCCACCGGGCCCGGATCGCGCAGGAGCTGGTCATGGCGCTGGGACTGCCGCTCGTGGTGCTGATCCCGCTGGCGCTGGCGGGGATCGTGGCGGTGGTGCGCTGGAGCTTCCGCCCCGTGCGCGCGCTCCGCGATGCGCTGACCCGGCGCGGCGCGGGCGATCTCGCGCCGGTGGGGGGCGCCGACCTTCCGGCCGAGATCGCGCCGGTGGCGGCGGCGGCCGACCAGCTCCTCGAGCGGCTGCGCCGCGCCTTCGAGGCCGAACGCTCCTTCGCCGCCCATGCCGCGCACGAGCTGCGCACGCCGGTGGCGGGCGCCACCGCGCAGGCGCAGCGCATCCGGATCGAGACGACGGATCCCAAGGCCGCGATGCGCGCGGGCGAGATCGAGGCCACCCTGAAGCGCCTTTCGCGGCTGGCCGACAAGCTGATGCAGCTGGCCCGCGCCGAGGGCGGCCGCCCGCTGGCCGACACGCCCGCCGACCTCCGGCCGATCCTGTCGCTGGTGGCGAGCGACTTCACCCGCGCGGGCGCCGGCGCGCGGTTCGCGCTGACGCTGCCCGGGACGCCGGTGCCGAGCCGGATCGACCCCGACGCCTTCGCCATCCTCTGCCGCAACCTGATCGAGAATGCGCTGCGCCATGGCGGGCCCGACGAGCCCGTCGAGGTCGCCCTGACCGAGGACGGCCTGCTCAGGGTGCAGAACGGCGGCCCGCCCGTGCCGGCGGACGTGCTGCCCCGCCTGACCCGGCGGTTCGAGCGGGCGGCCGGCGCGGGCGAGGGCTCGGGCCTCGGCCTCTCGATCGTGCGCACCATCGTCGAGCGGGTGGGCGCCACGCTCGATCTCGCCTCGCCGCGCCCGGGCCGGAGCGACGGCTTCGCCGCGACCGTGCGCCTTCCCGCCTGACCGACGGGATCCGGCAGCAGGAGGCGCGGCCTTCGCTCTGCCTCTTGAAGGCTTCCGCCAACCTGCGGCGCGCTTCTGGCGCAAGGCTCCAATCTTTCCCGCCGCCGCGACGATTTTGGTGAGAAGCGGCGCCCGGCTTCTCCTATCCTCGGGCGAGGGACGGAGGAGAAGACCATGCAGGCTGAGTTGAAGGCGATCGAGCAGCGGCTCTTGTGGCTGTCGCACTGGATGATCCACCATGCGAACCACATCCGGCCGAAGGTCGACGGGATCAAGGTGGGCGGCCATCAGGCCTCGTCCGCCTCGATGGTCTCGATCCTGACCGCGCTCTATTTCTCGGCCCTGCGCCCCGAGGACCGGGTGGCGGTCAAGCCGCATGCCGGGCCACTCTTCCATGCCATGCAGTATCTGATGGGCAATCTCGACCGCGCGAAGATGGAGAATTTCCGCGGCTACGGCGGGGTGCAATCCTATCCGAGCCGCACCAAGGACACGGACGACGTGGATTTCTCGACCGGCTCGGTCGGTCTCGGGGTGGCCATCACCGCCTTCGCCTCGCTGATCCAGGATTATGTCCGCGCGAAGCCCTGGGGCGCCGATGTGGCGCCGGGGCGGATGATCGCGCTGATGGGCGACGCCGAGCTCGACGAGGGCAACATCCACGAATGCCTGCAGGAGGGCTGGAAACACGGGCTGCGCAACTGCTGGTGGATCGTCGATTACAACCGCCAGTCGCTCGACGGGGTGGTGCAGGAAGGGCTCTGGAGCCGGATCGAGGGTCTCTTCACCGCCTTCGGCTGGGAGGTGGTGCGGCTCAAGCACGGCGTCCTGCAGCGCGCGGCCTTCGCCGAGCCGGGGGGCGAGCGGCTGCGCGCCTGGATCGACAGCTGCCCGAACGACCTTTATTCCGCGCTGACCTACGAGGGCGGTGCAGTCTGGCGCGCGCAGCTGATGGAGGATCTGGGCGATCAGGGCGAGGTCAATGCGCTGATCGGCCGCCGCAGCGACGAAGAGCTGGCGCTGCTGATGGAGAACCTCGGCGGCAATTGCGTGGACACGATGGCCGAGGCCTTCGCCGCAGTGGATCACGACCGGCCGACCTGCTTTCTCGCCTATACGGTCAAGGGCTGGGGCACGCCCATCGCCGGGCACAAGGACAACCACGGCGGGCTGATGACCAAGGCGCAGATGGCCGACTGGCAGCGCCGCATGGGGGTGCCCGAGGGGCAGGAATGGGAGCCCTTCGCAGGCGTGGCGGACCCCGAGGCGCTGCGGCGCTTCCTGCGCTCGGTGCCCTTCTTCGCGGCGGGCCCGCGGCGGATGACCGACGCGCCGCTCGCCGTGCCGCCGATCGCGCTCACCTCCGAGCGCGAGATCTCGACCCAGGCGGCCTTCGGCAAGATCCTCGACGAGCTCGCCCGCGGCGACAGCCCGCTGGCCGCGCGGATCGTCACCACCTCGCCCGATGTCACCGGCACCACGGGCCTCGGCCCCTGGGTGAACCGCCGCGGCCTCTTCGCCCGCGCCGCCCGCGCCGACCGGTTCCGCGAGCGGCGCATCGCCTCGACCGCGAAATGGGATGCCGGGCCCGAGGGCCAGCATATCGAGCTCGGCATCGCCGAGATGAACCTCTTCCTGACGCTCGGCGCGGCGGGCCTTTCGCATGCGCTCTTCGGGCGGCGGCTCATTCCGGTGGGCACGGTCTACGATCCGTTCGTCTGCCGCGGCCTCGATGCGCTGAACTATGCCTGCTATCAGGATGCGCGTTTCCTGATCGCGGGCACGCCCTCGGGCGTGACGCTGGCCCCCGAGGGCGGCGCGCACCAGTCGATCTCGACGCCGCTGATCGGCATGGCGCAGGACGGGCTCGCGGCCTTCGAGCCCGCCTTCGTGGACGAGCTTTCCGTCATCATGGAATGGGCCTTCGATTATCTCCAGCGCGACGGCCACGAGGGGCGCGATCCCCGCACATGGCTCCGGGACGCGACCGGCGGCTCGGTCTATCTGCGGCTGACGACGAACCCGCTCGAGCAGCCGGGGCGGCGGCACGACGATGCCTTCCGGCAGGGCGCGGTGGATGGCGGCTACTGGCTGCGCCCGCCGGGCAGCAACTGCGAGGTGGTGATCGCCTATCAGGGGGCGGTCGCGCCCGAGGCGATCCGCGCCGCGGGCCAGATGGCCGAGGCGCGCCGCGACGTGGGCGTGCTGGCCGTGACTTCGGCCGACCGGCTGAACGCGGGCTGGACCGCGGCGCAGCGGGCGCGCGCTCTGGGCGAGACCGGCGCCAGCGCCCTCGTCGAGCGGCTGCTGGCCGACGTGCCGCGCGACTGCCTGATCGTGACCGTGATCGACGGCCATCCCGCGACGCTGGCCTGGCTCGGCGGGGTGCGCGGGCACCGCACGCTCTCGCTCGGGGTCGAGCATTTCGGCCAGACCGGCACCATCGGCGATCTCTACCGCCATTTCGGCATCGACGCCCGCAGCATCGTCGAGCGGGTCTCGGGGCTGACGGAGGGCCGCCGGATCCCCGCGCGGGCCTGAGGGGGGCGGGGCGGTCAGACCAGACGGGACTGGCGCCCCTTCACCCGGCGGATCGGGATCGAGGATTCGAGCGAGGCCACGCCCGGGATCTTCGTCAGCCGCCCGGTCAGGAACCGCTCGTACTCCGCGAGATCCGCCACCGCGATCCGCAGGAGATAGTCGCGGTTGCCGGTCATCAGCCAGCAGTCGACCACCTCGGGGCAGAGCGCGATGGCCTTCTCGAAGGTGGCCAGCTGATCGCCGATCTGCCGGTCGAGCTTGACCGAGACGAAGACCGAGAAGCCGAAGCCCAGCCGCGCCTCATCCAGAAGCGCGGTGAAGCCGGTGATGTAGCCTGCTTCCTCGAGCATCCGCACCCGGCGGGCGCAGGGCGTGGGCGACAGACCCACCCGGTCGGCCAGCTCGCGGTGCGTGAGCCGCCCGTCCTCCTGCAGCTGCGCGAGGATGCGGCGGTCGAGCGGGTCGAGCACCTTGCCCATGCGGTTCCTCCGGTCAGGCGGGCACGGTCAGCGGTGCGCGGTAGCTCTCGAAATTGCCGCAGACGCCGATCATCTGGCCCGAGACATGCGGCGCGAGATCCGAAGCGAGGAAGGCCGCCATGTCGGCCACCTCTTCCATCTGCACCATCGAATGCATCGAGATATTGTGCAGGAAGAGACGGGTGTAGTCCTCGGGCGAGAGGCCGCGCTCCCGCGCCTGCTCGGCGATGATGCGCCGGCCGCGCGGGCCGTCGACCAGCCCCGGCAGGATCGCATTGACCCGCACGCCGATCTCGCCCAGCTCGATGGCGAGCGTCTCGGTCAGGCCGCGCACGGCATATTTCGACACCGAATAGGGCAGGCGCAGCGGCATCCCCACGCGGCCCGCGACCGAGCCCATGTTGATGACCGCGCCCCCGCCCGCCGCACGGAAGAGCGGCACGGCGGCCCGCACCATGTAGAACATCGCCGTGATGTTGACGGCGAGCGTGTCGTTCCATTCGGCGTCGGTGATCTCGTCCACGGGCCGGGTGGGCCCCGAGACGCCGGCATTGTTGACGAGGATGTCGAGCCCGCCGAACCGCTCGACCAGACGGTCCACCACCTCCTGCACATCGGCCGAGCGCGCGACGTCGGCCCGCAGGATCAGCGCCTCGGGCAACAGCGCCTGCGCCTCGGCGATGGCCGTCTCGGAGATGTCGCAGAGGCAGAGCTGCGCGCCCAGATCCGCGAAGCGGCGGGCGATGGCGAGGCCGATGCCTCCTGCGCCCGCGGTGATGAGGGCGGTCTTTCCGGTCAGGTCCATGGCTCAGCTCTCGCTCGGTTCGGCCCGGCGCCGGCCGCGCCGCGGCGTGGCGGCGGCCGGAGGCGTGGCCTCGTTGATGACATCCACGTTCCGGCGGAAGTAGCGGGCCGAATGCCAGATGTCGCCGGCGATGGCGCGGGCCGCCGCCGTGGGGGTGCCGCGCTCGCAGGCGGCGATGATCCGTTCGTGAAAGAGGGTGCCCGCGCGCAGGAAGGGCGTCGGATTGTCGAGCTTGCGGTGGGCGTTCATCAGATAGGGCCCGGCGCGGAGCCACAGCCCGTTGATGATGTCGAGAAGCTGCGGCATCTCGGCGCTCTCGTAGAGCGTGAAATGGAAGGCGCGGTTGGCGGTCATCACCGCAGTGGGCACGCCCTCCTCGACGCCCGCCTTCATCTCGAGATTGATCTCGCGCAGGCGGGCGATGGTCTCGGGCGTGATGCGCCGCACCGCCTGATTGGCGGCCAGCCCCTCGACCGCCATCCGCACCCGCATCAGCTCGCGGAACATGGCGGCGGTGAAGGGGGTCACGCAGAAGGTGCGGTTCGGCAGCTGCGTCAGCGCATGCTCCGCCACGAGCCGCTGCAGCGCCTCGCGCACGGGCATCGGGCTCGTGCCCAGCATGGCGGCCAGATTGCGGAT
This sequence comes from Cereibacter sphaeroides 2.4.1, assembly GCF_000012905.2. Classification (NCBI taxonomy): domain Bacteria; kingdom Pseudomonadati; phylum Pseudomonadota; class Alphaproteobacteria; order Rhodobacterales; family Paracoccaceae; genus Cereibacter; species Cereibacter sphaeroides. The sequence continues at coordinate 83,292 of NC_007488.2, forward strand.
CGTGAGGCTCTCGCCCGGCAGCAGCTTGCCCGTGAACAGCGCCTCGCGGAGGCGGTTGTAGACCTGAAGCTGGATCGTCACCGATTCGATCTGACCGAGATCTGCCGTCATGCTTCCCCACCCCTCACGCCGGGTCCCGGTGCCCGCTCCGACTCATCGATAGCACAAAGTTCCCGTGTCGCAAATTGAGATCACAGATCACGATTTTGGTTGACCCACGCCCGGGAAGCGGGAAGGGTGGCAGCGGGAGACGACGGTAAGCGGCTTGGGAGGGCCTCACTTCATGTCGGTGGGAGTGATTGGAACCGGCTTCGTCGGCCGGGGCTGGGCGATCTGCCTTGCCCGGGCCGGCCACGAGGTCCGGCTGTGGGATCCGGCGCCCGACGCCGCCGAGGCCGCCCGCACCTATATCGCCGAGATGCTGCCGGATCTGGCGGCCGCGGACCTGCTGGGCGGCCGCGCCCCGGACGCGGTGCTGGAGCGGATCCGCGTCGCCCCGGACATGGCCACCGCCGTCCGCGGCGCCCGCCACATTCAGGAAAGCGCCCCCGAGGATCTGCTTCTGAAGACCGCGCTCTTCGCCGAGCTCGACGCTCTGGCCGATCCCGGCGCGGTGATCGCAAGCTCCTCCTCGGCGCTTCTGCCTTCGGCCTTCACCGAGGGGCTGGCAGGGGCGGGCCGCTGCCTCGTCGCCCATCCGGTCAATCCGCCGCACCTCATTCCGCTGGTCGAGCTGGTGCCGGCGCCGTGGACCGACGAGGAGACGCTGGCCCGGACCGAGACGCTCATGCGCGAGATCGGCCAGAGCCCGGTGCGGCTCGAGCGCGAGGTGGACGGCTTCCTGCTGAACCGGATCCAGGCCGCGGTGCTCGACGAGGCCTTCCGGCTGGTCGATGCGGGCCTCGCCTCGGCCGATGCGGTGGATGCCTGCCTCCGCGACGGTCTGGCGCTGCGCTGGGTCTTCATGGGGCCGTTCGAGACCATCGACCTCAACGCGCCCGAGGGCGTGCGCGACTATGTCGCCCGCTACCAGCCGATGTTCCGCAGGCTCACCGACACGATGCGGGAAAGCGCCGACTGGTCCGGCCCGGTGCTCGACCGGATCGAGGCCGACCGCCGCGCGCGCCTGCCGCAGGAGGCGCTGCGCGCCCGGCAGATGTGGCGCGACCGCCGGCTGATGGCGCTCGCCGCCTTCCGCCGCCAATCCCTGCAATCCTAGGAGCCCCGCATGGCCAAGCCCGATCCGGTCATCATCACCTGCGCCGTGACAGGCGGCATCCATACGCCGTCCATGTCGCCGCACCTGCCTATCACGCCCGACGAGATCGTGGCCGACGCGCTCGGCGCGGCCGAAGCCGGCGCCTCGATCCTGCATCTGCATGCCCGCAACCCCGAGGACGGCCGCCCCGACCAGACGGTCGAGGGCTTCATGCGCTTCCTGCCGCGGCTGAAGCAGGCCACGAACGCCGTCATCAACCTGACCTCGGGCGGCTCGCCGCACATGAAGCTCGAGGAGCGGGTGAAGCCCGCGGCCCAGCTGAAGCCCGAGGTGGCCTCGCTCAACATGGGCTCGATGAACTTCGGCCTCTTCCCGCTGATCGAGCGCTACCCGGACCTGAAATACGACTGGGAGCGCACGCATTTCGAGGCGACGCGGGATGTGGTGTTCCGCAACACCTTCAAGGATATCGAATATATCCTCACCTCCTGCTCGGCCAACGGCACGCGCTTCGAGTTCGAGTGCTACGACATCTCGCATCTCTACAATCTCGCGCATTTCGTGGACCGCGGCCTCGTGAAGCCGCCGTTCTTCGTCCAGTCGGTCTTCGGGATCCTCGGCGGCATCGGCACCCATCCCGAGGATGTGGCGCACATGAAGCGGACGGCCGACCGGCTGTTCGGGTCCGATTACCGCTGGTCGGTGCTGGGCGCGGGCTCGGCGCAGCTGCGCATCGTGGCGCAGGCCGCGGCCATGGGCGGCAACGTGCGGGTGGGGCTCGAGGATTCGCTCTGGGCCGGCCGCGGACGGCTCGCCACCTCGAGCGCCGAGCAGGTGCGCCTTGCGCGCAAGATCATCGAGGGTCTGGGGCTCGAAGTGGCCAGCCCCGACGAGGCGCGCCGGATGCTCGCGCTGAAGGGCGGAGCCGACGTCGGCTTCTGAAAGCACGTCATCGCATGTGAGGCCGGCCCTGCCGCCTCACCGTCAAGGGGGAGGAAACGCTCATGAAAAGAAGAACCGTTCTGAAGAGCTTCGCCGGAGCCGCCGCGCTTCTGGGGATGAACGCCACCTACCTGCGCGCCCAGTCGGGGCCGATCCGCGTCGGCGCGGCCTTCGCGCTGAGCGGGGTGGGGGCGCCCGTGGGCAAGCAGATGCTGGCCGGGACCGAAGTGGCGGCCATGCAGATCAACAAGGCCGGAGGCCTCCTCGGCCGCGAGGTCGAGCTCGTGATCCGCGACGACAAATACAACAGCTCGGAATCGGTCGCCGTGGCGCGCGAGCTGGCGGGCGACGGGATCAACCTCCTGCTCGGCGGCTCGCAGACGGTGACGGCGCTCGGCCTCGCCCCGCTCGCGCCCGAGCTGAACATGGCGGTCATGATCGTCGCGGCCGCGGGGATGCCCGTCACGCACGAGCTCTTCAACCCCAACATCTTCCGGGCCACGGCCAACAACTACACGCAATACAGCTCGCTCGGCCGGGTGCTGATCGAGCAGAACCCCGACGTCCGCACCTGGGTGTCGCTCGCCCCCGACGGCGACTTCGGGCGCGACTCGGCGCTCTTCTTCGGCAAGGCCGTCGAGAAATATGCGCCGGGCGAGAAGCCCACCGTGCTCGACACGATCTATACCCAGGCCACCGCCACCGACTTCCGCACCCAGATCAACCAGCTCATGAGCTCGGACGCCGAGGGGCTCTATATCGGCATCGCGGCCTCGGCGCAGATCAGCTTCTTCCAGCAGGCGCGCAGCGTCGGCCTCTACGACAAGTTCAAGGCCATCGGCGAGGTGGGCAACGGCGACATCACCGGCAAGGCGATGGGGCGCAACACGCACCCGAACCTCTGGTCGGTCTGCCACTGGATCTACAATGCCGAGCCCTTCGCGAGCAATCCGGTCAGCAAGCAGCTCTACGAGGATTATGTGACGCTGAAGGGCGACGAGATGCCCTCGGCGCAGGTGGCGGCGGGCCATCGCGCGGCCATGGCGATCTTCGAGGGCATCCGCGCCGCGGGCTCGACCGAGACCGAGGCGGTTCTCGCGGCCATCGAGGATGTGGAATTCGAGACGGTGGGCGGCCCGGTCAGCTTCCGCAAGGAAGACCACCAGCTGGTGAACACCAACTACTATTCCCAGATGGGGCCGTCGCGCGAAGAGCCCTTCTTCGCCTTCAACAAGGTGGTGAGCATCGACGCGGCCGAGATGATCGAGCCCGCCACGCCCGGCAAGGCGTTCGACATCTCCGAGCTGCCGCAATGAGCTCGCAGGCCGTCTTCGTCCTGTTCAACGGCATGGCGCAGGGGATGGCCTTCTTCCTCGTCGCGGCGGGCCTGACCTGGGTGTTCGGGATCCTCAAGATCCTGAACCTTGCCCACGGCGCCTTCTTCATGCTGGGCGCCTATATCGCCTACAGCGTGGGCGGCGCCTGGCCTGCCTCGATCTGGACCTTCCTCGCCGTGGCGCTCGTCGCCGCGGCGGCGGTGGGGGTGCTCGGCTATCTGACCGATGTGCTGGTGCTGCGCCGGCTGCGCAACGTCGACTACCATTATGCGCTGATCGCGACCTTCGGGCTCATGCTCTTCTGCGAGGGGGTGGCGAAGGCCATCTGGGGCACCGACTATTTCGCCGTCATGCCCCCGCCCGAGGTCGACCGCGCCATCGTCGTCGGCGGCTCCTACATCTCGGTCTATACGCTCTTCGTGATCGGCACGGGGCTCGTGCTCTATGCCGCGCTCGAGATCGTCATGCACCGCACCTGGGCCGGAAAGATCATGCGCGCGGTCTCGAACGATCCCTGGATGGCCGGAACGGTGGGCATCAACGTGCCGCTCGTCCTGATGCTGTCGGTGGTGGCGAGCTTCGTGCTGGCGGGCTTTGCGGGCGGCGTCCTCGTGCCGAACCAGGCGCTGTCGCCGCATGTGGGTGCCTCGTTCGTGCTCTATGCCTTCATGGCGGTGGTGATCGGCGGGCTCGGCAGCATCCGCGGCACCTTCCTCGCCTGCATCCTCCTCGGCATCGTCGAGAGCGCCAACGCCACCTTCATGGCGCAGTATGGCGGGATCGCGATCTACATCCTCCTCGCCGTCGCGCTCGTGTGGAAACCGAACGGCCTCTTCCCCGCACAAGGAACGACCTGATGTCTGAAGCCTCCCTCGCCTCGGCAGAGGGCCGGCGGAGCGGCACCGAGACGCGTCTCGGGCTCCTGTGCCTGGCCGTGCTGGTGGTCCTGCTGTTTCTCGCGCCGGGCCTCGTGAACCCGGGCATCCTCTTCGTCATCGGCATGACGCTGATCCAGGCGGTCTTCGCTTTGTCCTGGAACCTGCTCTTCGGCTTCACCGGGCTTGCGAGCTTCGGCCATGCCGGCTTCTTCGCCATCGGCGCCTATTTCACCGGGGCGGCGCTGCGCTACGATTTCCACCTGCCGTTCCTCGCCGTGCTGGCGGTGGCGGGCCTTCTCGGCGCGCTGGTGGCGCTGGCCATCGGGGTCGTGGCGCTGAAGCGGCTGACGGGGATCTTCCTCGCGGTTCTGACCGTGGCGCTGACCGAGGCCATGGCCAAGATCATCGGCTTCTCGCCCGCGCTCGGAGAGCAGGACGGGCTGGGCAACATCCCCCGCCCGGTGATCGAGATGGGCCTGTTCCAGATCGACCTCACCCACGGCGACGACTATTACCGCTTCCTCGTCGTGGCCACCGTCCTCATCGTGGCGGCGCTCTGGTGGGTGGTCCATTCGCGCCTCGGCCGCACCTTCCGCGCGATCCGCGAGGATGCCGACCGCGCCCGCTTCGTGGGCATCGACGTGGCGCGCTACCGGGTGATCTCCTTCATGATCTCGGGCGGCACCGCGGCGCTCGCGGGCGCGCTCTCGGCGCCGCTGACCCGGATCGTGACGCTCGATCAGGTGAACTGGCTCGCCTCGACCCAGCCGATCCTGAACTCGCTTCTGGGCGGCTTCACCTCGTTCTGGGGGCCGATCGTGGGCTCGGCGGCCTTCAGCACGATCAACTACTTCACCCGCGGCTTCCCGGGCCTGTCCGAGATCATGGTGGGCGGCATCCTCGTCGTCGTGATCCTCGTGGCGCCCACGGGCATCCTCGGGCTTCTGGGCAAGCTGCGCCGGAGCGCGCTCGGCAAAGGAGGCCGCAAATGACCGGCACCCCCCTCCTGACCGCCACCGACCTGCGCGTGAGCTACGGCGCCTTCCATGTCATCAAGGGCGTGAGCCTCTCGGTGAATGCAGGCGACGCGCTGGCCATCATCGGCCCGAACGGGGCGGGCAAGTCCACGCTCTTCAAGGCGCTGACCGGTGAGATCTCCTGCCGGAGCGGCGAGGTGCGCTTCCGCGGCAAGGACGTGACCGCGCTGCCCGCCCATCTGCGCACCGCCGAAGGCATGGGCCGCACCTTCCAGGTCTCGCGGGTGTTCCTCGAACTGACCGCGCTCGCCAATGTGATCGTGGCGCTCGAATCCCGCCAGCGCTGCAAGAAGCGGGGGCAGGGGCGCTGGTGGCGCGCGGCCCCCGAGCCCGCGCTGGTGGAGGAGGCGGGGCATCTCTTGTCGCAGCTGGGCATCGCTCATCTGCGCCACGAGGTGGCCGCCACCATCTCGCACGGCGACCGCAAGCGGCTGGAGCTTGCCCTCGCGCTCGCGCTCGACCCGCTGATCCTCATGCTCGACGAGCCCACCGCCGGCATGGCCCCCGCCGACCGGATGCATATCGTCGATCTGATCCTCTCCATCCGCGCCGAGAAGGGCGTGGCCGTCATCATGACCGAGCACGACATGGACGTGATCTTCTCGATCTCCGAGCAGGTGATGGTGCTGAACTATGGCGAGGTGATCGCCGCCGGCACCGTGGACGAGGTGCGCAACAGCCAGACCGTGCGCGAGGTCTATCTGGGCAAGGACATGTATCATGCTGAAGGTTGAGCGGCTGGATGCCTTTTACGGCCAGAGCCACATCCTGCACGGGATCGACCTGTCGGTGGACGAGGGCCGGCGCACGACCGTGCTGGGCCGCAACGGGGCGGGCAAGTCCACGCTCCTGAAATCCATCACCAATTCCGGGCCGAAGGTCGAGGGCAGCGTCTCGCTTCAGGGCCGCCCGCTCGGCAGCCGCGCCTGGTTCCGCCGCGCCAAGGACGGCGTGGCCTTCGTGCCCGAGGACCGGCGCATCTTCACCCACATCACGGTGGAGGAGAATATCGAGCTCGGCCGGTTCGGCGCCACGGCCGCGCGCCCGGTGGTGCCGGCGGCCCAGATCTACGAGTGGTTCCCCATGCTCGGGCCGCTCCGCGCGCGCCTCGGCGGCCAGCTCAGCGGCGGGCAGCAGCAGATGCTGGCCGTGGCCCGCGCGGTGGCCGCGCGGCCGCGGCTCCTGCTCCTCGACGAGCCGACCGAGGGGCTCGCCCCCGTCATCGTCGAGGATCTGGCCAAGATCGTGGCCCGGATCTGCGACGAGCTGGGCATCACCCTGCTTCTCGTCGAGCAGAACATCTGGTTCGGCCGCCAGACGACCGACCGGGTCTATGTGCTCGACACCGGCTCCGTCGTCTTCTCGGGCTCCTGGGCCGAGTTCGACCGGGACGAAACCATCCGCAACCGCCATCTGGCGCTTGCCTGACACATCTCTGGGAGGAGACATCATGACCAGGTTCGAAGGACGGACCGCGCTCGTCACCGGCGGCGCGAACGGGATCGGCCGTGCCAGCGCGATCGCATTCGCCGAGCAGGGCGCCCGCGTGGGCATCCTCGACATCGAGGAGGGCCCGCTGGCCGAGACCGCCGAGGCGATCCGCGCCAAGGGCGGGCGCGTGGTGACCGTCGTCACCGACATGCGCGACCGCGCAGCCGTCAAGGCCGCCATCGGTCAGGTCGAGGCCGAACTCGGGCCGATCGACCTCCTCCTCAACAACGTGGGTCAGACCGCGCGCAAGAATGCCTCGGAATTCCTCGATTCCGTGCCCGAGACCTGGGACTTCGTGGTGGATCTGAACCTCATGGTGACCTTCTACGTCACCTGGACGGTCGCCAAGGGCATGAAGGAGCGCGGCTTCGGCCGCATCGTGAACATCTCGTCGGATTCGACCCTCGTGGGCGAGCGCAGCATCGTCGACTATGTCGCGGCGAAATCGGGCGTCTCGGGCTTCACCCGCGGGCTTGCGCGCGAACTCGCGCCCTTCGGCATCACCGTGAATGCGGTCGCCCCCGGCGTGACCAACACCCGCGGCCCGAAGCAGCTGCCGAAGGAAGTCTACGATGCGGCGCTGGCCGAGATCCCGCTCGGCCATCTGGCCGAGCCCGAGGATATCGCCAATGCGATCACCTTCCTCGCCAGCCAGGAGGCGCGCTGCATCACCGGACAGATGCTGACCGTCAACGGCGGCCGGATCTTCTACTGAGGGGCGCGAGATGCTGCACAATACCGGAAGCCACTGGATCTATTACGACCTGATCGGCGCGCCCGACGCGCCGGTCGTCTGCATGAGCCACTCGCTGACCTCGGACCACGGCATGTGGGCCGAGCAGGTGCCCGCCTTGCTCGAGGCCGGGTTCCAGGTGCTCAGGATCGACACCCGCGGCCACGGCGGCAGCAGCGCCCCGCCCGGCGACTACCGGATCGAGGAACTGGCCGGCGACGTGCTCTCGGTGCTCGACGCGCTCGGGTTCGAGAGCGGCGTCCACATGATCGGCCTGTCGATGGGCGGCATGATCGGGCAGGTGATCGCGGCCGACCATCCCGGCCGGCTCGCCTCGCTCATGGTCTGCTGCTCGGCCTCGAAATGGATGGGCGACACCGAGCTGATGAAGGGGCGCATCCGCGCGGTGAAGGAGTCCGGCACGCTCGAGAGCATCGTCGCGGCCAACATGGAACGCCGCTACGGCCCGGGCTTCCGCGAGCGGCGCCCGCTCCGGTGGGAGGCGCTGCGCCAGACCTTCCTCGGCACCAAGCTCGACGGCTATTTCGGCTGCATGAACGCCTGCCTCACCCACAATGTCGAGCCGCGCCTCGGGCAGATCGACATTCCGGTGCTGGTGGTGGCGGGCTCCGAGGATCCGACCACGCCGCCGGCCGACAACCGGCTGATCGCCTCCTGCATCCCCGGCGCGCGCTACGCGGAGATCGCGGGCGGCTATCACTTCCCGAACGTCGAATTCGACGGCGAATTCAACCGGATCATGCTGGACTGGCTGAAGGAACGGCGCGGCTGAGATCCTGCCGCGCAAGGGCCCGGACCCCGCGAGGGTCCGGGCCATTTCGTCAATGGAAGGTGCGGCCGTTGTCGATCGCCAGCGCGACGCCCGTGATGGCCGCGGCCTCGTCCGACATCAGGAACAGGATGCCCGCCGCGATCTCCTCGGGCTGGGCCAGACGGTTCATCGCATAGACCGCGGCCAGCGCCTTGCGGCCCGCCACATCGTCGGGCGCCACGCCCTGATCGGTCATCGGCGTCTCGGTGGCCCCCGGGCAGATGATGTTCACCCGCACCGCCGGGGCAAGTTCCTTGGCGATGCTCTTCGAGAACATCATCACCGCGGCCTTCGAGGCGGCATAGGCCGAGCCGGTCAGCGAGGGCAGCAGCGCCTGCGCCGAGGCGATGTTGACGATGGCGGCCTTCGGCTCCTTGCGCAGCCACGGCAGCGCCGCCTGACAGACGAGGAAGGTCCCCGTCAGGTTCACATCCACCACCCGGCGGAACTCCTCGACGCCGATATCGTCCACGGTCTTCATGGTCAGGATGCCCGCCGAATTGAGCAGCCCGTCGATGCCGCCGAGCGCCTCCGCCGCGCGGCCCACGACGGTTTCGACCGCCGCCTCGTCGGTCACGTCGAGCGCGAAGACATGGCCCCCCGTCTCGTCCGCCGTCACCTGCGCCGCCGCCTCGTCGCGGTCGATCAGCGCCAGCGTCGCCCCCTCGCGCGCGAACTGGCGCGCGGACTCGCGGCCGATGCCCGAGCCTGCTCCGGTGATGACGATCTTGCGGCCTGCCAGACGTCCGGTCATGATGAATCCTCCCTTTCTCCGCACCCTGCGGAGCCGGCCCGACTGTCGCGCGCAAGGCGGCCGGGATGCCAATACCTTCGGCTGGCCCGGCCGATGCCGCTGAGGTATTAGATGCTGCAGACTCGTCATTTCCGCTACTTTCTGGCCGTCGCGGAAGAGCTGAACTTCCACCGGGCGGCCGAGCGGCTGAACCTGTCGCAGCCCGCGCTCTGGCGGCAGATCCGCGATCTCGAGGCCGAGATGGGCACGCCGCTTCTCGAGCGCGAGCCGCGCGGCATCAGCCTCACCCGGGCGGGCGCGGCCTTCCTCGAAGACTGCCGCGACATTCTCGAGCGGGTCGAGAATGCCCGGCTCCGCGCGCGGCGCATTGCGCAAGGGGAGCTCGGCACGCTGCACATCGGCTTCAACGAGATCGCCGGCCGCCGCCCCGAGATGCCGCGCTTCCTGCAGGCCTTCCGCCGCGCCTTCCCCGAGGTGAGCCTCCAGCTCCATTTCCTCATGTCGCAGCTTCAGGTCGATGCGCTGCGCGGCGGCAGCCTCGATGCGGGCTTCCTCCTGCGCCCGCGGGGCGAGCGGACGGATTTCCAGACGCTGCGGATCGGCGAGGACGACTATGCCCTCGCCCTGCCGCGCGATCATCCGCTGACCCGGCGGGAGGGGATCCGGCTCACGGATCTGTCGGATCAGGCGCTGATCCTGCCCAACCCGCGCAACAATGCGGTGATCTACGACCGGCTGATGACGCGGCTGCGCGACGCGGGCGTGTCGGCGCGGATCGCGCAGTTCGCCGACAACGAGAACACGATCATGAATCTCGTCGATGCGGGCATGGGGCTGGCGTTCCTGAACCTGTCCTTCCGCCCGCCCGAGGCCAGCGGCGTGGTGCTCAGACCCTTGGCCGATCTGACCATGCCCGTCGATCTGGAGCTGGTCTGGCGCGGCGCGAATGCCAATCCCGCCCTGGCCCATCTGGTCGAGCTCGTCCGCGTGCAGGCCGAGGCGCCCGCCGCCTGAGCCGATGCCCGCAAGGTATCGTGGACGCGCCCAGACGGCATTTGCCGCAGCCCGCACTCCGGCGTCTCATGGGCTCGGAGGAGGTCCGCACGGGTTCGGGAGGAGCATCGGGGCGGGCTGCGCAACAGCAGAGAGAAGCCATGAACCAGCAGAACACGATTTCCGCAGCTCCTGCGGACACGATGGCCGAACGGGCCCGGGCCATCGCCCCCCTCGTGCGGGCCGAGGCGCAGGCCTCGGAAGAGCTCGGGACGATGACGCCCAAGGTGGTGCAGGCCATCAAGGAGGCGGGCCTCTTCTGGATGCTCCTCGAGCGCAAGGTGGGCGGCGCCCAGGCCGACATGGCCGATTGCATGCGCGCCTGGGAAGAGATCGCCGCCGCCGACGCCTCGGCCGGCTGGTCGCTGATGGCCAACTCGACAGGCACCGCCGTTCCTTACGCCTATTGCAGCGAGGAGGCGGTGGCCGAGATCTACGGCGGCCCCGAACTGCCGATCATGGCCGGGATGCTCGGGCCGGGCGGCTCGGCGAAGGAGACCGAGGGCGCGCTCCACGGCAGCGGCAAATATCGCTTCGGCAGCGGCTCGCTGCATGCGACCTGGATCGGCGCGGGCATGTTCGTGATGGACGAGGGCGGCATGCGCAAGCTGCCTGACGGCAGCCCCGTCGTGCGCGTCTGCTGGCGGCCGGCCTCGGAGGTCACGTTCGACAATGAATGGAACGTGCTCGGCCTGCGCGGCACGGGCAGCGTCGATTACACGCTGGAGGAAGCCACGATCCCCGCGGGCTTCCACCACGAGCGCGCGGTCCAGCGCGGCCTGCGCGACTGGCGGCTCTACGACATCGGCATCCCGGGCCTCGCCTGTGCGGGCCACACCGGGGTGGCGCTCGGCCTGATGCGCCGCGCGCTGGAAGAGATCACCCGCATCGCCTTCGGCAAGAAGCGCCCGGCCTATCAGACCGTGCTGGGCGACCAGCAGGTCTTCCGCCACGATTTCGCCTATCACGAGGCGAGCTATCACGCGGCGCGCGACTTCACCCTGCGCTTCTACGCCGAGATCCAGGAGTATCTGGAGGCGGGCGGCGAGCTCACGCCCGCCATGCGCGCGCGCTTCCGGCAGAACTGCATCTATGTCCACAAGGTCGCGGCCGAGGTTGTGCGCTTCTGCTACACGATGGGCGGCTCCGAGGCGCTGCGCGAGCCGAGCGATCTCGGGCGCTGCATGCGCGACATGTATGCCGCGACCCAGCATATCTTCGTCGATACGATCGCCATGCAGGACATCGCGGTGCCGATCCTCGCCGAATGGAGAGAGCAGGCCGCCGCGCAATGAGCGGCCCCTTCGACCTGACGGGTCGGGTCGCCGTCGTCACCGGGGCCGGTCGCGGCCTCGGCGCGGCGATGGCCGAGGCGCTGGCCGCCGCGGGCGCCACGGTCGTGCTCTCGGGGCGCGATCCGGGCCCGCTCGAACGCACCGCCGCGGCCATCCGCGCGGCGGGCGGCGCGGCCTCGGTCACGCTCTGCGACATAACGAAGCGCGCCGAGGTCGAGGCTCTGGTGGCGGAGACCGAAGCGCGTCACGGCCGCCTCGACGTGCTCGTGAACAATGCGGGCATCACCGGGCGCTCGGCGCTGACCGAGGTCGAGGATGCCGACTGGGATCTGATGCTCCGCACCCACATGACCGGCCCCTTCATGGCCTGCCGCGCGGCGCTGCCCGGCATGATGCGGCGCGGCGCGGGCAAGATCGTCAACACCGTCTCGGTGCTGGGAGAGCTCGGCCGGCCCTGGGTGGTGCCCTATGCGGCGGCCAAGGGCGGGCTGCGGATGCTGACGCGGGCCCTTGCCACCGAGGTGGCGGGCGCCAACATTCAGGTCAACGGCATCGGCCCGGGCTATTTCGAGACCGAGATGAATGCGGCCATCGTCCAGAACGAGGCGCTCCATGCCGAGCGCGTGGCCCGCGTGCCCGCCCGGCGCTGGGGCCGCCCTGTCGAACTCGGCGGAACCGCGGTCTATCTCGCCTCGGCGGCGTCCGATTACGTCAACGGGCAGATCATCTATGTCGACGGCGGCCTGACCGCCTCATTCTAGGAGAGACGCATGTCCGCGCCCGATCAGGCCCAGGAATTCCGCGAGGCGATGAGCCGGCTCGCCAGCGGCGTGAGCCTCGTCACCACCCGCAGCCTCGCAGGCGTGCCGCACGGGATGCTGGCCACCGCCGTGACCTCGGTCTCGGCTGCCCCGCCGATGCTTCTGGTCTGCATCAACCGCTCGGCCACGCTGCTGGCCGACCTGCTCGAGCGCGAGGCCTTCTGCGTGAACTTCCTCGGCGCGCATCATCAGGACCTCGCGGGGCGGTTTTTCTCGGCCGAGGGCCGCGCGCAGCGGTTTCAGACCGGGCCCTGGACGGAGCTTGCGACCGGCGTGCCGGTGCTCGGCGACAGTCTCGCCGCGCTCGACTGCCGGCTGGATCGCGCGGTCGAGGCTGGCACCCACAGCGTGCTCTTCGGCCGGGTCGAGGCGATCCGCCTGTCGCCCCCCGGCGAGGTGCAGCCGATGATCCACTACCTGCGCCAGTATCGCCGGCTGGAAAGCCCCGAGGCACAGCCCAGCGAAGCCGCCTCCTGATCCCTGTCCGCGCCGGCGAGGGCCAGAGCGCCGCGAAGCCCCACCCGGGCTTTCGCGGCCTCTGTCATCTGCTGATCCTGCCGCCTCGCCGAAGGCCCGCGGAGATCCGGCCCCGACTGCGGGATCCGGCGGCCCATCGGGCCGCCGGAGGCGCTTGGCTCAGTAGGCCACGCGCTTGTAGTAGCGCCGCGTGACCAGCGGGTGGTCGCGCATCACTTCGAGATGGGCGCTCAGACGCTCCATCAGCGTGGCCATCACGGCGGGCGAGATCATCGCGCGCAGCTCGGGCGAGAGCGTCTGCGGGCAGTAGTCGGCGGTCGAGATCACCGTCAGCCGGTCGGTATATTGCCGCGCGAACTGCGCCACGCGCTCGGCCAGCGGGTCGTAGGCATCCTCGCCGCGGAACAGCACGAGGCTCACCCCCGGCTCGATCAGTTCGAGCGGGCCGTGGAAGAAGTCCGACGCATGGACGGGCCGGGTGCGGATCCACTGCATCTCCTCGAGGATGCAGGTCGCGTAATAGAGCGCCTCGGGCCACATGTTCCCCGCGCCGGTGAACATGTGATAGTCGGCGCCCGCGATGAGGCGCGCATGATCCTCGGCCTTGGGTTCGAAGGCCTTCTTGGCCGCGACCAGCGCCGCGGGCACGGTCTGAAGCTCGGCCACCAGCGCATCGTAAGTGTCGATCTCGCCGCGGGCCTTCATGACCGACAGGGCGATGAGCAGCGACTGGAGGTAGAAGCTCTCGGACGAGGTGTCATCCTCGGCGAAGTTCACCAGCGCCGGGTTGCCGCCGAGGCCGAGCGGCGTGTCGGCATGGCCCACCAGCGTGATGATCTTGGCGCCCACTTCCTTCAGCTTCTCGAGCATGGCCACGCTCTCCTTCGTGGCGCCCGAGAGCGAGGGCATCACCACGATGGACTTGTCGGTGAGATTGGCCGAACCGGTCAGGATCAGCTCCGCCGGATAGTCCTTGAAGGTCGGGAAGCCCGAACGGCGGTGCAGCAGCTGGACGGCGGGCTCCATCAGATAGGCCACGCCCCCGGTCCCGAGGAAATAGAGGTTGGTCGCGCCCGCCGCGATGGCCGCGCCGATCTCGGCGTCGATCCGGGGCGCGAGCGCCACGGCGCCCGACTGGATGCGGAGGAAGCGGTCCTCGTTGAAATTCAGCATGTCTGATCCTCTTGGTTTCGCCCCGGAGGGCAGGTGTTCGGGGCCCGGCCGCGGGCTGCGGCAGGGGACAGGAAAGGGAAGGGGCGGCGCGGTCAGGCGGTGAGCTCTGCCACGCGGGAGGCCAGCCGCTCGGAGGCCGCCTCGAGCGCTGCCGACCGCCGGGTCCTCAGCCCGGCATCCGCGGCAAGGCGGGCCTCCATCTCGGCGAGAAGGGCCGAGACCACCTCGGGCGCGGTGCCGCCCGGCACGGTGCGCGCCCGCACCGCCTCGACCGGATCCATCCAGCGCCTGAGCCGCTCTTCGGGCAGATCGAAGCTGCGGCCGATCTCGGCTTCGGCCGCCTCGTTCAGCACCGCGACCGTCAGCTCCTCGGCGCCGCCGCCCGCGGCCAGCACCATCTGCACCGCGCGCCCCACCACATGATGGGCGTCGCGGAACGAGATGCCGAAATCGCGCACGAGCCCGTCGGCGAGATCCGTCGCGGTCGAGAAATTGGCCTTGCAGCGCGCCAGCAGCTTTTCGGCATCCGGCGTGGCCGTCTCGAAGATCAGCCGCAGCAGCGAGAGGCCCGCCTCGAACCGGGCGAAGGCGGGCCAGGCGTCGGCCACCCCCTCGCGCACGCTGTCGAGCCCGATGGAATAGTTCGACCCCTTCACCGCCGCGAGAGCGCCCGCCAGCGCCCCGATGCTGCGCCCGGCCTCGGCCCGAAAATATTCGAGCGGCAGCATGTTCTTCTTCTGCGGCATGATCGAGGACGTGCCCGCCACCCGGTCGGGGAAGGTCAGCGCGCCGAACTCCCAGGTGGTGAAGACATAGAGATCCTGCGCCACGCGCGAGAACAGCACCTGCGCGCTGGTGACGGCCCAGAGAAGCTCGGTCACGAAATCGCGCGAGGCCACGGCATCGAGCCCCGGTGCGGCCGGTCCGGCAAAGCCCAGAAGGTCCGCCGTCTCGTCGCGGTTGATGGCAAAGGAGGTGCCGGCCAGCGCCGCCGACCCGAGCGGGCAGGCGTCGAGCCGGTCGAGCACCGCCGCGAGCCGCTCATGCTCGCGCTCCATCCCGCGGGCGACGTTGGCGAGATAATAGCCGAAGGTGATGGGCTGCGCGGGCTGGAGGTGGGTGTAGCCCGGCATCACGGTCAGCACATGGCGCCCGGCCGCCGCGAGACAGGCGCGGCGGGCCTCTTCCATCGCGGCCAGAAGCGCAAGGCAGGTCTCGCGCGCGGCCATCCGGTCGAGGGTCGAGCCGATGTCGTTGCGGCTGCGCCCGACATGGAGCCAGCCCGCCACCGCCTTGCCCGCCACCTGCCCGAGCCGGTTCTCGAAGGCGAAATAGCTGTCCTCGAACTGCGGATCGAGGTCGATGGCGGCGGGGCCCTCGGCGCGGATCTGCGCGATGCCGCGCAGGATGTCGCGCGCGCAATCGGCCGGGATCAGCCCGCGGGCGGCCAGCATCGCGGCATGGGCCTCGTTCAGCGCGCACATCCGCTCCAGCGCCGGGGCGTCGAAGCCCTGCATCGGCGGCTCGTAGATGGTGCGGGCCACCTCGGCCGCGGTGCGTTCCGTCAGGCGGGAGCTCACGGAGTTCTTCATCTGGGATCTTTCCGGTCGGTGAGGGCCAGGGGCAGGGCATCGCGCAAGGCCCCGGCGGAGGGGAAATCGGTGGGCGAGAGGCGCCGCGGCCCGAGCGCGCGGGCCTCGGCGGGCGTGACGCGGACGCGGGCCATCAGGGCGCGGATCTCCGGATCGCGCGGGCGGCCCGCATCGAAGGGCGCGGCGCAGAGCGCCGGAAGGGCCGAGAGAGAGGCGGGCGCCTCCATCCTCAGGTCCTCACCGAGAGGGCGGCGTCGATCTCATGCGCCCGGTCCTCGGCCTGCGCCCCGCTCGCGGCGGAATAGGGCTTCAGGAAATGGCGCTCGATGCGCCCGCCCACCAGCGAGATCAGGGTGCAGAGGGTGAAATAGACCACGAGGATCGAACCGTAGACGAGATAGGCCGGGCTGCCGCCCTGCATGATGGTCGTCTGCTCGATCAGCACCTGGCCCGTGCGCAGCAGTTCCTGCGCCCCCACCACCGCGCCGAGCGACGTGGCCTGCACGAGCGCGGTCAGAAGCCCCACATAGGGCGGCACGATCACCGGCATCGCCTGCGGCAGCGTCACGAGGAGGAGCGTCTTCACCGGGCCGAAGCCGAAGGCCGCCGCCGTCTCGCGCTGGCCCCGGCCCACGGAGGCGAGCCCCGCGCGCAGGATCTGCGCCCCGTTGGCGCCGCCCCAGACCGAGATCGCGAGGCAGCAGGACCAGAACGGATTGAGCCCGAGCCCCGTCATGGGCAGCATGAAATAGACGAGCAGCACCGTCACCATCAGCGGCAGGTCGCGCAGCAGCTCGACCAGCGCATAGCTCGCGCGGTTCAGAAGCCGCGGTTTGGCCGTGATGCCCATGGTGAGGAGGATGGCGCAGAAGGTGCCGCCCATCGCCACGACCGCCGACATCTTCAGCGTCTCGATCAGTCCGCCGAGCAGGAAGACGCGATATTCGTAAAGCAGGTCCATGGGATCACCGTGACCCGTAGGGCCGGTTGAGGCGCCGTTCCAGCCGGTGCCCCAGCGCCGAGACGCCGAGGATGACGACGAGGTAGATGACGCAGATCGAGAGGAACATCTCGGTCGAGCGGAAGTCCTGCGCGATCCGGTCGACCGCGACGAAGGTCAGCTCCACGAGGCCGATGGCCTGCAGATAGGCCGAGTTCTTGATCGTGCCGACCACCGTGTTCAGCGTGGAGGGCAGGGCCGACCGCAGCGCGATGGGCGCCACCACGAGGAGCGCGTGCGGCAGCCGGCGCAGGCCCAGCGAGGCCGAGGCGTCGTGCATCTCGCGCCCGACCGAGGCCAGACCTGCGCGGAAGCTCTCGATATGGAAGGCGCTGGCCCAGATCGTGAGGGCGAGCACCCCCGACCAGAAGATCGAGAGCGTGAGCCCGAGGCTCGGCAGGCCGTAGAAGACGAAGAAGATCTGCACGAGATAGGGCGTGCCGCGGATGAACTCGACATAGCCGCGCACGGCATAGGAGAGCGGGCGGATGCCCGAGACGCGCAGCGCGCAGCCGGCCAGCCCCAGAAGGAGCGAGAAGAGGATCGCGAGCAGGCTGACCATGAGGGTCATGCCGAGGCCGCGCATGAGGTCGGGGAAGGCCGCGAGGATATAGCCCCAGTCGATGACGGTCATGGTCGGTCCGGTCCGGCGGGAGGGAAGGGCCGGGAGGCGCGGACGCCTCCCGGAGCGGGCTCAGATCTGCGGCGGCTCTTCGAGGAAGCCGCGCTTCATCACATCGACCACGGCCGGTTCCTCGACGAACTGCGGGATCACCGTCTCGTAGAAATCGCCCTTGCGCAGCTCGTCGAGCACCGCGTTGACGAAGGTCTGAAGCTCGGTCTCGCCCTTGCGCATCCCCACGCCGTTCACGCCGAGGTCGAGCCCTTCCTCGATCACGCGGAGCTTGGGATAGTTGCCGCCGAGCGTGTAGATCAGCCCGCCGTCGCCCACGAACCCGTCGGCCCGGCCCTGCATCAGCGCCTGCACCCCGTCGGCGGTGGTGTTGAGCTGCACGATCGAGATGTCGGGGATGTTGGCTTCGAGCCACTTGATCTGCGTGGCGCCCTTGACCACCAGCACCGAGCGGCCCTGAAGGTCCGAGAGCTTCTGCACCGGGCTGTCGGCCGGCACCAGCACGTTCGAGGTGCCCCAGAAATAGATGTTGGAATAGTCGATCACCTCCTGCCGCGCGGCCGTCCGGCCCAGCGTGGCGATGATCAGATCGAGCTTGCCGGCATTCAGCGACGAGATGCGCGCCTCGCTGGTGACGCAGGAAAGCTCCGCGCCCTCCTCCGAGCCGAAGGCATAGTCGCCGATCTTCCTGGCCATCTCGACCTCGATGCCGCGCGGCTTGCCGTCGGGGCCGGAGGCGCCGAAGGGCGGGCTGTCGCATTTCACGCCGATGCGGATCTTGCCCGCCTTCTGGATCGCCTCGGGCAGGGGCGGCATGTCCTGCGCCACGGCGGCGGAGGCGGCCGAGAGCACGAGCGCCCCCGACAGAAGGAGGGAGGCGAGGCGGGTGCCGATCTTGGGCATGGGTCGACCTTTCTGCTGGAAGAGTGAGGGGACTGGCCCCGGGTGGGCCCGATCCTTCTGCGGGATCAGTGCAGGATCTGACTGAGGAACAGCCGCGAGCGTTCCTCCTGAGGGTTCGAGAAGAAGTCTTCGGGCGCCGCGCTCTCGACGATGCGGCCGCGGTCCATGAAGATCACGCGGTCGGCCACCTGACGGGCGAAGCCCATCTCGTGGGTCACGCAGATCATGGTCATGCCCTCCTCGGCGAGCGAGACCATCGTGTCGAGCACCTCGCGCACCAGTTCGGGATCGAGCGCCGAGGTCGGCTCGTCGAACAGCATGATCTCGGGCTCCATGCAGAGCGAGCGCGCGATGGCCACCCGCTGCTGCTGGCCGCCCGAGAGCTGGCCCGGATATTTCCGCGCCTGATCGGGGATGCGCACCCGCTCGAGATAGCGCATGGCCCGCGCCTCGGCCTCGGCCCGCGGCGTGCCCCGCACCCAGCGCTGCGCGAGGGTGCAGTTCTCGAGGATCGTCAGATGCGGGTAGAGGTTGAAGTTCTGGAACACCATGCCCACGCGGCGGCGAACCTGCTCGATGTTGCGGCGCTGGTCGTTCACCTCGACCCCGCCCACGCGGATGGTGCCCGCCTGATGTTCCTCGAGCCGGTTGATGCAGCGGATCATGGTGGATTTGCCCGAACCCGAAGGCCCGCAGACCACGATCTTCTCGCCGGGCGCGACGGAGAAGGTCACATCCTGCAGCACATGCATCTGGCCGTACCACTTGTTGACACGGTCGAAGGCAATGCCCTGCTCCGCTGCGCCTGTCCCGTCCATCCGTCCCCCGTCGTTGCTGGCCTGGTCTGTCTCAACTTGTCTGACAAGTGAAACGTTTCTGGTGGGCGTCTGTCAATCTGGATTCTGATGCCCGACGTATTTTTCTGCAACAAACTGAAAAGGCGTGACTTATCGCGGCGGATTGGGCAATCATCTTGTCAGACATCATGAAGCAGCCTGACTCGCGCCCCCGTGGCGCCGGGCGGAAGGAGGAGGAGATGAGCCGGCAGGAAGCGCCCCGCCCGAAGGTGGCGGTGATCGCGGGAGGCGGGACGCTGACCGCCCTCGCCTCCGATCCGTTCGAGATCTGCGACTACGGGCAGGCGGGCAGCCTGACCGCGGCCGACCTCATCGACCGCTGCGCGGCGATGGCCGACCGGGTGGCGCTGGTGCCGCTCGCCTTCGAACCGCGGCCGAGCTTCGACATGGGCCCCGACCAGTGGGGCGCGATCTGCGGCCTCTGCGCGGCGGCGCTGGCCGAGGATCCGGGGCTTGCGGGCTTCGTGCTCACCCACGGGACCGGCTCGCTGGAGGAGGCGGCCTTCTTCCTCTCGCTCGTCTGGGACCTGCCGGTGCCGCTCGTGGTGACGGGCGCGCAGCGGCCCGCCTCCGCCCTCTCCAGCGACGGCTACATGAACCTCTTTCAGGCGGCGCTGGTCGCCGCCCACCCGCAGGCGCGGGCCGAGGGCGTGCTCGTCGTCGCGCATGGCGAGATCCATCTGCCCTTCGAGGTGACGAAGACGGCGACCTTCGGCCTCGACACGTTCCGCTCGCCCGATCTGGGGCCGGTGGGCCTCGTCATCGGCGGGCAGGTGCGCTTCCTGCGCCCCGCCGCTCCCCGCGCGCCGCGGGCGGACTGGCGCGTCCTCGGCGCGTTGCCGCGGGTCGATATCCTCTATTGCCACAGCGGCGGCGACGCCTGCGCCATCGAGGCCTTCATTGCCGCGGGGGCGCGGGGCCTCGTGGTGGCGGGCTTCGCGCCCGGCTATGCCACGGGCGCGCAGGCCCGGCGGCTCGAGACATGGGTGCGCGAGGAGGGCGGGGTGGTCGTCATGGCCTCGCGCGGCCACGGGCCCGTGGTGGCCAACAGCCGCAACGACGGCCACGGCTTCCTGCCCGCGGGCCGCGCCGCGCCGGTGAAGGCGCGGCTTCTGCTGCAACTCGCGCTGGCCGCCGGACGCGCGCCGGCGCAGATTGCACGGGATTTCGAGTTCTAGACCGGCAAGGAGTTCAGCCGCATGGAGAAACCGCGGGAAAGCAATGTCGAGCGATTGCGCACGGGCATCCTCGAGATGATCGAGGAGCTGGGCCTCGGCTTCGGAGACCGGCTGCCGACCGAGAAGGAGATGGTCGAGCGCTTCCAGATCTCGCGCCCCACGCTGCGCGAGGCGCTGAAGCTGCTGGAGCAGGAGGCGGTGATCGACAGCCATCAGGGCAAGGGCCGGTTCCTCGCCGCGGGCGCGCTCCTCAGCATCGCGCGGCCGATCACCAAGTTCGAGAGCGTCTCGCAGATGGTGAGCAGCCACGGCTACACGGCCGAGACGCGGCTTCTGGGCTTCTCGGCCGTGCCCGCCGATGCCGTCACGGCCGAGCGGCTGGCCGTGGCCGAGGGCACGCCCCTCGTCCGCGTCGAGCGGCTGCGCAGCTCGGGCGGCCAGCCGCTGGTCTATTCCGTGGACTGGCTGCCCCGCGCGCTCTTGGGCGACGGGCTCGAGGGCACGCCGGACTGGAGCGGCTCGCTCGTGGCGCTCCTCGACCGGGTGGGGCGGCGGCCCGTGGCCTCGACCGCGAACGTGCGCGCCGTCCTTCTGCCCGACGAGGTGAGCGGGCTGCACGGGCTCGAGGAGTTCGGCCCGGCGCTGCTCATCGAGGAGGTCTGCTACGCGGCCTGCGGCACGCGCGTGATCTATGCGATGGACTATCACCGGGGCTCGGCCTTCTCCTTCAGCTTCGTGCGGAAGTGACCTCCGGCAGGGCGGCCTCGGGGCGCAGGCTGCGCTCGTCCTCCCCGAAGAGGTGCAGGCTCTGGACATCGGCCGTGAGCGCGATGGGGGCGCCGGCCTGCAGGTCGAGAACGCCCGGCAGCTTCGCGATCAGCGGCTCGGCCAGCCCGCGCGCCTCGATATAGGTGAGCTGCACCTCGCCCAGCTGCTCGATGTAGGAGATCCGCCCTTCGAGGAGCGGCGCGCCCTCGGCCAGCCGCAGGTCCTCGGGGCGGATGCCCACCTGCACCGTCCGGCCCGCAAGGCCCGCGTCGAGCGGGAAGGGCGCCCGCAGCCCGCCGCCGGTGGCGAGGTCGAGCCGCGCGCCCTCGGGCCCGATCCGCACCGTGCCCGGGATCACGTTCATCGCAGGCGAGCCGATGAAGCGCGCGACGAAGAGGTTGGCAGGCCGCCGGTAGAGATCGAGCGGCGAGCCCACCTGCTCGATCCGCCCCGCCCGCAGCACCACGATCCGGTCGGCCAGCGTCATGGCCTCGACCTGATCGTGGGTCACATAGATCATCGTGGCCCCCGGCATCGCCTGCTTGAGCTTGGCGATCTCGATCCGCGTCGCCACCCGGAGCGCGGCATCGAGGTTCGAGAGCGGCTCGTCGAACAGGAACACCTTGGGGTCGCGCACGATGGCCCGCCCGATGGCCACCCGCTGGCGCTGCCCGCCCGAGAGCGCGCGGGGATAGCGGTCGAGATAGGGGGCGAGCTGCAGCACCTCGGCCGCGCGGGTGACGCGGCGGGCGATCTCGTCCTTCTTCAGGCCCGCGATCCGCATCCCGAAGGCCATGTTCTCGAACACCGTCATGTGCGGATAGAGCGCGTAGGACTGGAACACCATGGCGATGCCGCGGCGCGAGGGGGCCACCTCGTTCATCCGCTCGCCGTCGATGGCGAATTCGCCCGAGCTGATGTCCTCGAGCCCCGCGATGGCGCGCAGAAGCGTGGATTTCCCGCATCCCGAGGGGCCCACGAAGACGACGAACGAGCCCGAGGGGATGTCGAGGTCGATCCCGTGCAGGACTTCCATCGAGCCATAGGTCTTGCGCACCTGGCGCAGCGTCAGTTCGGCCATCGGCCTGCCCTTCCCTTGTCTGTCCGGCCCGAGGGCGCGGTGGCACCGTTCATGGCCGTCACCGGCCGGGCGTGAGCGACGAGAGCCAGCGCACCAGCGGGCCCGGGCTCCGGTTCTCGATCTCGAGGTCGTTGCGGATGCGGATGGCGCGGCGCACGAGGCGCGCGCCCAGCGTGCGCACCGGCTCCGGCGGCAGCGTCTGGCGGCGCGCAAGACCCACGAGGCCGCTCCGGCTCCAGCGGTCGTCCTGCCCGAGCACGAGGCTTGCGAGGATCCGGCCCGCGACCGGCGTCTGGGCGATGCCGGTGCCGTTGAAGCCCACGCCGAACAGGATGTCGGGCTCGCCCGTGAGCGAGCCGAAGACGGGCAGATGCGCGGCCGAACAGTCGATGGGGCCGGACCAGTCGGCCGCGATCTTCACGCCCCGCAGTTCGGGATAGACGCGGGAGAGCTCGCGCAGATTGTCGGCGCCGCCGTCCGGCCGGCGGTTGAAGGCCGCGCCGAAGCGGTTGCCGTAGGCCACATTCCCGCTGCCGCGCCCGAAGACCACGCGCCCGCCCCTGGTGCGCTGGTAATAGAGCACATGGGCCTGCGCGTCGCAGATCGACTCGCCGCCCGTCCAGCCCAGCCGGTCGAGCGTCTCGGCCACCGGCTCGGTCGCGACGATCTGGCTGTCCACCACATAGAGGTAGCGGGAGAGCTCGGGCAGCGCCGCGGCCCAGGCGTTCGAGGCGATCACCACCTTGCCCGCCTGAAGCGTGCCGCCCGGCGTCTGCAGCCGGCAGGGCCTGCCCGACACGATCTCGGACACGGGGCTCCGCTCGTGAATCGCGACGCCCCGCGACAGCGCCAGCGCCCGCAGCCCGAGGGCGAGCTTCGCGGGCTGCACCGTGCCCGCGCGCGGCTCGACCACGCCCATGTAGGAGGCGCCCGAGCCGGTGCGGCGGCGGATCTCCTCCGCGCCCACGGGCCGCAGCCGGTCGGCCTCGCCCGCCTTGCGGCAAAGATCGGCGGCGGGCTCCCACGCGCCTTCCTGCGCCCGCGCGCTGGCCGTCCAGAGCCAGCCGTCGAGCCGCAGGTCCATGTCGATCGTGCCCGAGGCCTGCAGCTCCGCCAGCTCCTCGATGGCCTCGGCGGTGGCATGGCAGAGCGCCAGCGCCTCCTCGGCGCCGACGAGGCGGGTCAGCAGGTCGAGCTCCGCGAACCAGCTGTGGACCTGCCCGCCGTTCCGCCCCGAGGCGCCCGAGCCGCAGAAATCGGCCTCGAGGATCGTCACGCGCAGCTCGGGCGCCTGCTCCTTCAGGCGCAGCGCCGTCCAGAGGCCGGTGTAACCGCCGCCGACGATGGCCACGTCGCAGGCGGCCTCGCCCGCGAAGGGCGGCGTCGCGGGGCCTGCGCCCAGATCGCGGAGCCAGAAGGAGCGGTCGCCCTCGGGCGCCGCGGCGGGAAGTGCCAGCCTGTAGGACGCCATCTCAGACCTCTCCCGCCGCGATCACCTCGGCATATTTGTCCAGGAGCCACGAGGGGATCGGCAGCAGCGGCTGCGGAAAGCCGCCCTCGTGCAGGCAGGTGTTGGTGGCCGCATCCGCCGCCCCGCGCAGGGCCTCGGCATCGGCGCGGCGCTCGATGGCCCAGAGCGCGATGAAGCGCGCGATGAAGCTGTCGCCCGCGCCGCAGGTGTCCACCACCTCGACCCGCCGCGCGCGAACGGGCGTGACGGTGCCGCCCGCCTCGAGGAAGGCACCGCGGCTGCCGCAGGTCACGACGGTGGCCTGCGCGCCGCGCTCGCGGAAGCGGGCGAGCAGCGGCTCGACCCGCTCGGACGGATCCTCGGGCCCCGAGGCGAAGACGAGCGGCACGCCCTCGAGATCGAGGAGATCGTGATGCGTCGAGACATCGACCGAAAAGCGCGCGCCGTCGCGGACGAGGGCGCGCACCAGTTCGGGTGCGCTGTGGGTGCCCAGATGCACCCAGTCGGCGGCCCGCAGCGCCGCGTAACGCGCGCCCTCGGGCACATAGCCCAGCCCCACGCCCAGATCCTCGAGCAGGAAGCGCCGGTCGCCGTCGCGTTCGAGGAGAAGCGTGACGGCGGTGCTGCCCGGGCGCACCTCGCAATCGTCGGGATCGAGCCCCGCGCGGCAGAGGGCGGTGCGGACCACATCGCCCTCGGGGTCGGGGCCGACAAGGCCGAAGTAGCGCGTCTTCAGGCCCGCGCGCATCCATTGCACCGCCACGTTGAGGGCATTGCCCCCCACCGCCATGCGGTCCTTCGACAGATAGACATCGAGACAATTGTCGCCCACGGCGATCAGGGTCGGGCTGCGGCTCATGGGCGGGCCTCCACGGGATCGAGATGCGGCGCGAGCGCCGTGAGATGGCGGGTCCAGGCCGCCACCGGATCGAGGGCATAGGAACCGTCGCCGAAGGGCTCGAAGGAGAGCGCGCCGCGATAGCCCGCCGCCGCGAGATCGGCGAGGATCCGGGCGAGCGGCAGCGTGCCCTCGCCCCAGACGAGATGGCCCGCCGGGCGGCCATCCACGAGATGCACATGGGCGAGCCTGTCGCCGAAGAGGCGCGCGTAATCGGCCACGCTGTCGCCCGCGCAGGCCATGGCGACCGTGTCGAGCACCACATCCACCGTGTCCGCGCCCACCATCTCCAGCAGGCGCGCCGTATCGGCGGCGCTGTGGGCGATGTTGCTCTCCACCCGCTGGAGCGGCTCGAGCAGGCAGCGGAGCCCGAGGCCCGCCGCATGGCCCGCGATCAGGCGCAGCGCCTCGGCCGAGCGGTCCCAGGCGCGCGCGGCGGGCTCGCTCTCGTAGCCGCGGCCGGGGGTCAGGAACAGGTGCCGCGCGCCCAGCTCGGCCGCGATGTCGGCCGCGCGGCGGAAGCGGTCGATGCTGGCCGCGCGGAAGGCATCGTCGCCCGAGGCGATGTTGATCGGATAGACCACCTGCTCGGGCGTGAGGCAGCGCACCGACAGGCCCTCGCCCGACAGCACGCATTTCACCTCCGCCACGTCGCGGTCGGTCGAGTGGAAGAGGTCGAGATGCGGCGCCACGCCCCAGAGCTCGATCTCGGTGAAGCCGAAGCCGCGCATCCGGCGCGCCACCTCGGCCAGCGGGAAGTGCTGGAAGGCGAAGTTCGCGCCGATCGACTGGCGGGCGGAGAGACGGGCGCTCATTTCGCCATCCCTTCGGTCAGGCCGCGGATGAAGTATCGCTGGGTCAGGAAGAAGATGATGACGATGGGCAGCGCCGAGAGCGTCATGGCGGCGAAGACCTGCGCGAAGTCGGTGCCCTGCTTCGACATCAGCGAGGTGAGGCCCACGGGCAGCGTCTGCACGCCGGGACTGTTGGTGAAGATCATGGCGAAGAGATATTCGTTCCAGGCAAAGAGGATATGGAGCACGACGCAGGAGACGACGATCGGCCGGCAGAGCGGCAGGATGATCCTGCGGTAGATCTGGCCGGGGCTTGCGCCGTCCATCATGGCGGCCTCGTCGAGGTCGCGCGGCAGGTCGAGCATGTAGGCGCGGATCAGGAAGGTGGTGAAGGGCACGCGGAAGGCGGTGTAGAGGATGATGAGCGCCCAGTGCGTGTCGTAGAGCCCGAGCGACTGGAGCATCCGCACCAGCGGCACGAGGGCGACGGTCGGGCTCAGCATCATGCCGCCGAGGACGAAGGCGGTGATGAGGGGCTTTGCCGGCATCGCCGTCCGCGTGAGCCCATAGGCCGCGCGCGCCGAGATCAGCACGGTCGCCACCGTCGAGACCAGCGTGACGAGGAGGCTCGAGACCATGTAGCCCTGCACCCCGCGCCAGGCCGAGAAGTAGTTCTCGAGCGACCAGTCCTGCGGCAGGGCGAAGGGCTGGTCGAAGATCTGGCTGTTCGACTTGAAGCCGCCGAGCCCCATCCAGAGCAGCGGATAAAGCACGACGACGCCCACGGCGAGGAGGAAGGCCCAGAGGAAGGCCTGCCCCATCACGGGCCAGAAGCCGCGGGCGGAGTGGGTCGCGCCGCTCATGCGAGGACCCTCCGCCGCCGGGTGTACCAGAGCTGCAGGATGCCCGTGAGCATCGTCACCGCGAAGACGACCGAACCGATGGCCGCGGCATAGCCCATGTCGTTCTGGTTGAAGCCCTGCTCGTAGAGCCATGTGCCCAGCACCTGGCTCGAATTGTTCGGCCCGCCGCCGGTCATGACCATGACCTCGTTGAAGACCTGAAAGGCGCCGGTCACGGTCACGATGATCATCATGCCGGTCATCTCGCGCGTGAGGGGGAAGGTGATGCTCCAGAGCTGGCGGAGCGGGCCCGCCCCGTCCATCCGCGCCGCGTCGTAAAGCTCCTGCGGGATCTTCTGGATCGCGATGGTGAAGAGGAGCGTCGAATAGCCGAAGCCCTGCCACTGGCTCATGGCGATGATGGCATAGATCGCCGTCCGCGGATCGCCGAGCCAGACATGCGACCATTCCTGCAGGTTCAGGGCCTTCAGCAGCCCGTCGAGGATGCCGATGTCGGGCTGATAGATGAAATAGAAGAGGAGCCCGGTGACGGTCGTCGAGATGGCCGAGGGCACGAAATAGAGCGCCCGCCAGAAGTTGCGCCAGCGTTCCGAGGACAGGCCCTCGACGATGGCGGCGAGGCAGAAGGCCGCGAAGACCTGGAAGAGGATGGAGAGCACCGCATAGGCGCCGTTGTTCCAGAGCGCGCGGCCCACCACCGGGTCCTGCGTGAGCCTGCGGTAATTGTCGAGCCCGACCTGCGTCACCTCGCCGGTGAAGATGTCCTGGTTCGTGGTGCTGACGAAGAAGTTGTTGACGATCGGGTAATAGACGAACCAGCCCACAAGGACGAGCGCCACGACGATCCAGCGCAGCGCCAGCAGCCGGGAGAGGAGGGGGCGCAGCCGCGGCCCCCTCCCTGCCCCGTGGGCGGGGCCGCTGAGGGCGACCCCGCTCTTTCCGATGTCCGCGGACAAGCTCATCACTTGGCCGCGGCGGCGGCCGCACGGACTTCGGCCACGACCTCCTCGGCCGTGAGGTTGCCGCCCGCGAAGGCCTGCAGGTTCGACAGCCACGCCGCGGCGACGCGCGGATGGTTCACCGTATCCAGCCACTGCATCAGGTAGGAGGCCTCGGCGATATCCTCGAGGCCGCCCACCACGGCCGGGCTCATCTGCGCCGGATCCGCGCCGCCCACCACGGCGCTCGGCTGGCCGTAGGGCGGGGCCGACAGCACCTTCGCATTGGCCTGACTCGTCACGAACTTCATGAAATCGAGCGCGAGCGGCACATTCTCGGAGGCCGAGGAGATCATGTAGCCCTCGGGCGCGCCTTCGAGCGCCTTCGGATCGCCCTTGGCATCCTTCGGCGCCGGCAGCGGGAAGAAGCCGAACTCCTCGGGCTTGAGCTTGGTCTTGTCCGAGGCCGAATTGTCGAACTCGATGATCTCCTGATAATACATCGCCGACTTGCCGTCGCTCAGCTCCTGGATCGCATTCTGATAGGAGATGCCGTTCATGCCCGCGCCGATGGTGCAGCGGTCGGCGATGGCCTTGAACTGCTCGAGCGAGGCGACATAGCCCGGGTCTTCATAGTCCGCGGTCGCCGGGTCGAAATCGCGCTCCAGCACGTCCTTCGGCACGTTGTAGGCCAGCAGCTGGCCGAGATAATGGACGGCGACCCAGGGCTCCTTGTTGCCGATCGAGATCGGCGTGATGCCCGCCTCCTTGATCGTGTCGCAGGCCGCCAGCATGTCCTCGAGCGTCTCGGGCTCCGACAGGCCCAGCTTCTCGAAGATGGGCTTGCTGTAGCCCATGAATTTCGCATCGAGATAGAGCGGGATGCCATAATGCTTGCCGTCGTAGACGAAGGCATCGACCGCGGCCGGGGCGAAGGTCTTGCCCCAGTCCGTGTCCGGTCCGATCACCGGCGTCAGATCCACCGCCCGCTTGCCGCGGATGAAGTTGCCGCCCCAGGTGCCGGTCCAGGAGAAGAAGACATCCGGGATCGAGTTCGAGGCGACCAGCGTCTTGGTCTTGCCCTTCACGCTGTCATCGTCTTCCTGGATGAGCTCGATTGTGACGCCGGGATGCTGCGCCTCGTATTCCTGCGCCAGCTCGGTGAAATAGGGCGCGAGGCGCTGCATCCCGAACTTGGTCAGCACCTTGATCGTGCCCTCGTATTCGACCGGGGCCGCGGGATCGGCGACCGCCGTCTGGGCCGCGGCGGCGCCCGCTCCCAGCGCCGACAGTGCGGCGACGATGGCTGTCATGGACTGCAAGGACCGTTTCATCTCTCTCTCCTGTTGTCGGGCTTCTTGTTGGTCTTGGGTTGGGCGTCAGTCGCCGGGGCGCGGGGCGGGCGGCCCCAGATGGGCCTCGACCCGCTCGAGCAGCGCCGCGAGGATCACCGGGGTCGCCAGCGCCCGCAGGCGGGGGCCAAGGCCCGGCAGCTCGGCCGCGGCCGCATCCACGATGCGCAGACGGTCGGTGTAGCGGCCCACGAACCGCTCGACGCGGAGGGTCAGCGGGCGCAGGGCATCCTCGCCCTTCACGAGAAGGAGGCTCACCCCCGGCTCGATCAGTTCGAGCGTGCCGTGGAAGAAATCGGCGGCATGGACCGGGCGCGCGGGCAGGCGCAGCCCGCGCTCCAGCGCCGACAGCGCGAAGCGGTGCGCCACGGGCCAGGCCCCGCCCGCGCCGGTGACGATCTGATAGGGCTCGGCCCGCAGGCGCGCGGCCAGCCGGGCGGCCTCGGGCTCGAAGGCCGCTTTCGCAGGCCCGAGATCGCGGGGCAGGGCGGCCAGCCCCTCGCGGACCGCGTCGGGCGCCGCGATCTCTCCCCGCGCCGCGAGCAGATGGACAGCCCAGGCCAGCGCCTGCAGGCAAAGGGCCTCGGGCGCCATCGGCGCGAGCGTCCAGACCGCGGCCCCCCGGGCGGCAAGCGTCTCCGCCAGATCCGGGTCGGGCGCCGAAAGCAGCACCAGCGTGCCGGGCGCGCGCTCCGGCGGCAGGCCGATCCGCGCCTCCTCCGAGGCAAGCGCGAAAGAGGCCAGCCGCGAGGTCCGGCCCACCAGATCGAGCGCGGGTTGCGCCAGAAGCTGCGCCTCTCCCCCGCCCACCAGCACGAGCCTTTCCACCGACAGGGCCGGGATCCAGCGCGCCGCCGTCTCGGCCGCCGCCAGCGCCGCTTCGAGATCCCGCCGATGGCCCGCCGCGTCAAACGGCCCGGCAAGGGCAGTGGCGCGAGACAGGGACGAGCCGGCGGGAAGATTCATGAGACCGATCTCACAGCGAGGCAAAAAAGGATCGGTCCGGCCGCCGCAGCGACTGAGAGACCGATCTCATACTCATACTGCACGCGAGACTCGATCTGGCAAGAGATTCTTTGACGGCGTGCGAGAGGTCAGGCGCGGCCGAAATCGACCCGCGCCACCGAGCCGCGCGCGATGAGGCGGGTGGGAAAGCGCACCTGGCGGGCCGGCTGGTCGCTGCCCTCGATGCGCTCGAGCAGCATCTTCGTGGCCAGAGGTCCGATCTGGCCCACGGGCTGCGCCACGACGGTGATCTGCGGATCGGTGAAGGTGGCGAGGTCGAAGTCGTCGAAACCGATCAGCGACACGTCGCGCGGCACGGCAAGCCCCATCGAGCGCAGCGCGAGCAGCGCCCCCGTCGTCATCAGACTGTCCACGGTGAAAAGCGCGGTCGGCCGCTCGGGCCGGCTGAACAGGCGGATCGTGGCGTCGATGGCATGTTCGACCGTCGATTGCGACACGGCGATGAGCCGGTCTTCGGCCGGTAGCCCCGCCTCGGCCAGCGCGCGCAGATAGCCCTCGCGCCGCTGCCGGGCGGTGGCGATACGCGAGGCGTCGTGGATCAGCGCGATCCGCCGGTGCCCGTTCGCGATCAGCAGGCCGATGGCCTCGTGCGCGCCGCCCTCGTTGTCGACCGTCACGCTGTCGCACTCCATCCCCGGCAGCTCGCGGTCGATCAGCACGAGCGGCACGCCCTCGCGCACCAGCCGCGCCAGATGGCGGTTGTCGCCCTCGGAGGCGGGGGCCACGATCATGCCGCGCACATTCAGCGCGCGCAGATTGTCGAGCAGGCCCTGCTCCTGCGCGAGGCTCTCGTCGCTGCTGGCGATGAGCAGACTGTGCCGGCTCCGGCGCAGAGCCGCATCGATGTCATGGGCCACGCGGGCGAAAAACGGGTTCTGGATGTCGCCGGGCACGAAGCCCACGATGGGCATCTGCCCCTGCCGCAGCGCCTGCGCGATCCGGTTGCCGCGGTAGCCCAGCCGCTCGGCCGCCTCCTGCACCCGCCGCGCGGCCTCGTCGCCCACATAGCCGTAGCCGTTCAGCGCCCGCGCCGCCGTCGCCCGGGACACCTGCGCGGCCGCGGCGACGTCCTTGACCGTCACCGCGCGCTTCACGGCCCGGGGCGGCCCGTCTTCTGCCACTGGACTCTCCATTGCGCGCGGTGGAACGGCCTTCCGCTTACCAGAGGAAGGCCCGTTCCTTCAAGCCGCGCGCCGTGCCGGATACCCGCGCCCCGCCGTCCGGCATCGCCACGAGGCCCGGGCGCCGCTGTTTCCCGACCGGCGCAAGGCCCTGACAGCCCGCGCCCGGCGAGGCTGATGCGGATGTCGTCAGGCTCTCCTGCCTCTCGTCCCCACCGCTGAAAAGGCTTTCCGATCCGACCGCCGGCGGCGGAGCCGCAACCCACGGCGCCGCCCAATGCAATCCGCGCCCGCCTCCATGCAACATAACTATCCTTATCCGTTCTGTCGGTGTAAGCGCAAAGTAGAATTGTCGCATCCAAGCAAAGTA
>NC_007489.1 GCF_000012905.2 Cereibacter sphaeroides 2.4.1
AGGGACGGGGCCGGCGGGGGCGGAACGCTCCGGGTCCGCACGGTCATTCCGCCGCGATGTCGGGAGGCTTCGCCGTCCCGTCCGCCCGCTGCCTGGCGCGGCGGGCCAGTTTCGAATTCCAGCCGTCGTTCCGCCGACCCGTCGGCTCGTAGACTGTGCGCTGCCGGCCGACGCGGCTCACGCGCGGGGGTTGGCTTTCCTGCAGGCTCCTCGCCAGCGCCAGGACGTCGCTGAGCCGCTTGTTCGCGGTGATGGCCGCGTGGGTGACATGCTGCTGCTCGGGATCGAAGCTGCGGTAGGGGAGCGAGATGCCTTTCCATCGAGCTTCAAAACGTCCGTCCGGGAAGGCGTAGGTGTCGACGTATTTCCCCACGATGCCGCGCGTGAGGTCGCTTTCCTCCAGCAGGATCCGCCGGTGCTCGTAGTGTGAAGGTGAGCTGGTTCCCGACGTAGCGCTGGTCGCGCCAGCACAGGATGTCGGCCAGCCGGTCCGGGGGCAGGTTCAGCGGCCGGTGCCGGTCGTCCGGCCGGGCAGGCACCCTGGCGAACTGCGCGTTGTGCCGCTCGATGAAGCCGGGCAGGAAGGCGTTCCCGGCCTCCATGTCGCTGATGCCTGCAAGCCGCATCTCCTTGACCAGCCGGTCGTCTGCAAGGTGCGGTTCGCCCGCTCGACCCGGCCCTTGGCCTGCGAGGAGTTGGCGCAGAGGATCTCGATGTTCAACTCGGCCAGCGCCCGGCCGAACTGCGTCATGCCATGGCCGGTCCGCGCGTCCTGCCTCGCCACGCGGAAGACCGAATGCTTGTCGGAGTAGAAAGCCGTGGGCCTGCCGTGCCGCGTCAGGTAGCACTCCAGCGCCGCGAAATAGGCGAAGGTGCTCTCGGAGGGCACGAAGCGCATCTCCATCAGCCGGCTCGTCGCGTCGTCGATGAAGACGAGCAGCGTGCAGGCTGGTGCGCGATCCTCGAACCAATGATGATCGGACCCGTCTATCTGAACCAGTTCGCCCAGGTGCTCGCGCCGCAGCCGCGGCTGGTGAAACCTCCGGCGCTGAGGACGCGACAGCCAGAGCCCATCCTCGACCATCCACTTCCGCAGCGTCTCCCGCGACACATGCAGGCCGTCGCGCTCGGCCAGCTTCTCGGCCGCGAGCGTGGGGCCGAAATCGACGTAGGTCTCCCGCACGAGGGCCAGCGCAAGGTCCCGCAATCCCGGCGAGAGGCGGTGGTTCGACGGTCGCCCGCGCAACCCGTGCCGCGTTGCCGCCGCGCCGTCCTCGCGCAACCGTCGCAGCAGACGCTGCACCTGACGCGGGCCGATCGCCAGCAGAACCGAGGCTTCCGTCGTCGTCATCCTCCGATCGAGCACCTTCGACAGGATCTCGATGCGGTTCAGTTCGCGCTCGCTCATCAGCACCCATCCCATGCCGCCGATCCTCCATTGTCCCGACAGGAAGAGGCGACAGTTCTACTTTGCTTGGATGCGACAATTCTACTTTGCGCTTACAACCGTCGAGACGATAATCCAAATTATGTAAGGATTCATGGTGCCGGAGAGCCGTTGCGCGGCATCCTCACGTGGCGAGGAGCTTCAGGTCTGGAGAAGATTTTCTATCTGAACACCGGTCGGCCGGAAGTCGTCAACGTTCCCTGTCACCATGACGGCACCTTGTATCGAGCAGATACATCAGAACTCGACGTCTCGAGGAGCCACTTTGGCACGTTCCGGGTTCTCACCGGGTTCATCCATTATTGAACAAGACCGCCGGAGCCTGAGCTGCCGATGGTCAGCAGCCGCCGTAGTTCTTTCTTCCGCTCGCGGTGATCGTGTAAGTCCCACCCCGTGGCCCGACGTGACAGTAGCTAGACGAGCCATAGGAGGTCGATCGGTAGCGCGGGTAGCTCGGCTGCCTATCGAGCCACTCGCATGCCAAACCGTCCCCGTCCCGGTCCAAGCCGTGGGGATCGACAGCAGGACCGCCAGCTTGACGATAGAAGCGTTGCGCCGAGGCAGTGCTATCGAAGTCACTGCAGTCTACGTCGCCGTATTGAGCAGCCGTGGCGGAAGTTTGAGCGCCGTACAGGGAGGCCCTGTTCTCCCCAGGAGATCCACATCCTATCGGAAGGATCAGCAGTATCAGGCAAAGGCGGCTGCGCATTACAGACCTCTATGATGAAACGATGGAGGCTACCTTCCCAACAGCGAAATTGCCTGCGGCAAACCACCTCGCCACTCAACATGCGGGACCCGCCGGCACAAATGTCGCAGCACTTCGACCGTCGGGCCTGTGTGCGTCCGGCTCACCAGGCCGCTATCCATCGTGGGCTTGCCGCGGGCCTAATAACCTTCGCGACAGTGATCCGGTGATGGCGCCATAATACCGCTCCATTTGTCGCGGCAATATGCAATTGACTCTTCGGATTGCGCCACGCACTCGTATTGGAGTATTCGTGACATCTTGCGTTATGGGTTGATCGATGTTCCACTTCCGCCTATCTTCCTGTATTCTCGCAGCCATTCTTCTCTCGTCCCCTGCAGAGGCGCAGACAGAAACCAAGATCGGTGACTGGTTCGTGATAGATCATTCCGGCCCAGCCGGCCTCAAGTGCATCGTTCAGAACGACGGTCCCAAAGGATCCATCGGCTTCGTTCATACGATCAAGGAAGGCACTGTACTGTCCATCCTTGACAATCAAAATGTGAACAATCCGTTCGACGGACAGAAGCAGTTCGAAGTGACGTTAAAGGTCGGCCTTGAGACCTACCAAGCCATGACGACGCAAGTCTATCGACATCTGGCACGAATAGCTCTCCGCTGGCAGGCCGATGTCGTCATGGGCATGATCGCGGATGGCGGTCAGCGCGGAGATGTGCTGACGATCCCCTATCCGGGGCACACTTACCCCATCCAGGGCTCAAGAGAAGCGTTCCGCGCCTTTAGAACCTGCATCACCCGGAATGCGGTCAGCCCCTTCTGACCGCGGCGAGTTCCAGCACGATCTAAGCTGCAAGCCATAATAGTTCGGTTCCATCTTAGCGTCCCCGGGCTATCCAGAGTTCGTCTCGAGGGTCATCCGCATCAAGGTCAGCTCAAGCTTCCGCAAGCCTCGCTCCAGCAGATCCCGCGCCGCAGCGGGGGTTTCGGCCTCGACATAGAGCCGCATTTCCGGCGCATTGCCCGAGGGGCGGATGTGGACGATCCGTCCGGACGCGCAGGTCGCACGCAGACCGTCGGTACGATCGAGGCTGCGGATCTCCTCGCCGAGGATCGCCAGAAATCCTGCAAGCTCCTCAGGACTGGCCCCGAACTCCGCAACCAGCGCCTGGGCCTTCCCGTCCGGCACGCCCTCGAGCCGGTCGGCGGCCGTGAAGCGGGCCGGCTCGCGCCCGACCAGCGCGGCCAGCCCGCCGGCCGCCTGCGCGAGAGACAGCGGAGCCAGGAGCGGCAACAGGCTGTCCCGTGTCGGAAGTTGCGGCAGAGGACCTTCAAGGTGCGCGTCGAACCCCAGCAGGAAGCCGCCGTTTGCCTCGTAGCCCACGCTGCGGCCCCCAGCCTCTTCCATGGCCGCGATGACGAAGGGCGAGCCGATCCGCGTCCGGATCACCCGCCGGAACCGACCTCCCGCCTCGACGCCGGTGTTGGAACTGACCGGGGTGACCACCGTTTCGGCCCCGACCAGCGCCGCGGTGATCTGCCCCAACAGGTCGCCCGGGACGATCTGTCCGCAGGCATCGGCCAGAAGCGGGCGATCCCCATCCCCGTCGGTCGAGATCAGGGCATCGAGGCGATGTTCGGCAGTCCAGGCCTTGATCCGGGCGCGCACCCCCTCCGGTACCGCCTCGGTGTCGACCGGGACGAACGCGGTCGAGCGGCCGAGTTCCACCACCGCCGCAGCACCCAGGGCACGCAGGGCGGCAAGCAGCAGGTCCCGACTGACTGCGCTGTGGCTCCAGACCCCGATGCGCAGGCCCGTCAGGGCTTCTGGCCCGAAGGCCGTGACGTAGCGGTGGACCCAGGCCTCGCCTGCGCTCGCATCGCAGGCGAGAGGCGCCGGCGGCGTCCGGGGCGGCAACGGCTCGCCGAGGCCCGACAGGATGGCGGCTTCGTCCGCCTTGGAAATCTCGCCGCCCGGACCATAGAACTTCAATCCGTTGCGGTCGGCGGGGATATGGCTGCCGGTCACCATCACCGCGCGCGCGCCTGCCCGCCTCGCGGCCAGCGCCAGCGCCGGCGTGGGCAGCGCTCCGCAATCGGTCACAGGAACACCCGCATGACGGGCCGCCTCCGCCACCACCCCGGCCAGGGCGGGCGAGGAGGGTCGCAGGTCGTGCCCCAGGTAAAGCCCTGCGCCCTGCGGACAGGCCCGCAGGAAGGCCCTGACATAAGCCGAGACCAGATCCGGCGTCAGCTCCGTCACCAGGCCGCGCAGGCCGCTCGTTCCGAACCTCGGCGCCATCTCAGCCCCTCGCCCCCTGGCCGCGGGCATAGACATCCTCGTAGCGGGTGATGTCGTCCTCACCGAGATAGCTCCCGGTCTGGACCTCGATCAGCTCCATCGGCACCTTTCCGGGGTTCTCCAGCCGATGCCGCGCGCCGAGGGGGATATAGACCGACTGGTTCTCGGTCATGAGGTGGACATCGGCATCGATCGTGACCCGGGCAGTGCCTCGAACCACGATCCAGTGCTCGGAGCGGTGGAGATGGCTCTGCAACGACAGCGCGCCCCCTGGATGGACCACGATCCGCTTGACCTGGAAGCGCTCGCCGAGCGCCAGCGTCTCGAAGAAGCCCCAGGGGCGGCGGTCGCGCAGGAAGCTCTCGGCCTGACGCGCGCCCTTTGCCTTCAGCGCCTCGACCGCCTGCTTCACCTCCTGCGCGCGCGAGCGCTCGGCGACCAGAACCGCATCCTTCATCGCCACGGCGATGATGTTGTCGAGCCCGATGCCCACGAGTTCCACCCCCTCGCTGTCCGCACGCAGGAGCGCGTTGCGGCAGTCGATGGCGGTGGCCCCGCCGGAAAGGCTCACACCCTGCCCGTCTGTGCCCATCTCGAGCGCGACGGCATCCCAGCCGCCGAGATCGTTCCAGCTCCCCCGGAAGGGCACGACCGACAGATTGCGTGTCCGTTCCATCACCGCGTAGTCGATCGAGATCGGCTCGGCCTCTGCCCATGGCTGCGGATCGAGGCGGAGAAAGCCCAAGTCCGGAACCGCGCCCTCGACAGCTCTGCGCACCGGCGCAAGAAGCGCGGGCGCGTGCTCTTCGAAAGTCGCGAGAATGGTCCGGGCCGAGAAGAGGAAGATCCCGGAATTCCAAAGAAAGCCTCCGCTGGCCAGCATCTCCTCAGCCCGGTCGAGGTCGGGTTTCTCGACGAACCGCCGGAGCGGGACTGCGGCGCCATCTTCCGCCCCGTCGAGTTCCAGCCAGCCATAGCCGGTCTCCGCGCGTGTCGGCACGATGCCGAAGGTGACGATCCGGCCCGCGCGGGCCGCAGGCACCCCCTGCATCACGGCCGCCCGGAAGGCCGCAGGATCGGCGATCGCATGGTCCGAGGGCGCCACGACCATCAAGGCCTCGGGATCGCCGGCCGCGACATGGAGTGCCGCGGCCAGAATGGCAGGTGCGGTGTTGCGCGGCTCGGGCTCGATCAGGATGGTGCCAGGGTCAATGCCCGCCTCCGCAAGCTGCTCGGTCACCACGAAGCGGAAGTCCGAGCCGGTGACGATCACCGGCCGACCGAAGCCCGGCCCCGAGAGCCGCCGGGCCGAGGCCGCGAAAAGGCTGTGCTCTCCGAGGATCGACGCGAACTGCTTGGGGTATCCCTTGCGCGACAGCGGCCAGAGCCGCGTGCCCGAGCCTCCACAGAGAAGGACCTGCGTGATCATGATGATGAGTTCTCCATTCTTGTGCGAGAAGGGCTGCGGCAAGCCCCTGCCTGCCCCCAGGCTTTCGGCGAAGCCTGTCAGTGACGGCCCTCCAGACGGGGATCCCGCCCGCGGCCGCTCGCCTCCGCCGGAACCCTGGATGGTCTCGAGCGGGCGTTTGTGAACGTCCCTGCTGGAGGGACCTCGAAATCCGTAAAATCAGTGACCCCCGGCCGCTCGGCGGTCAGGGGGGCCGGAGAGACTGCGCCGCCCTCGAGCGCGCCGAACCGGTTCTCCCAACCAGTTCCGATGAAGAAACCGGATGCGGATCGGACGTCCCGGAAAGCAGGTAGCCGCTCCCTGCCCCCTTGGGGCCTTGTGAAGCACTGGTTTCAGATGATTTCCGGTGGCAGGACGGGAAATGCGGAATAGTACCGGTCCGCGCGGCAATGACCCGGAGGGCCGGCGGAGATGTCCCTCATCCTCAGGAGATGCCCCCCGGGGCTCAGAAGGACCTGGTCAGGTTGACGCCGATCCGGGCGCCGCGGCCGAAGCCCACCCTGTCCAACTCGAACCCCTGGTAGGCCACCAGCGCCTCGAGCGTCATGGCCTCGAACCGTCTGGTCAGGCCGATGTGGGCCATCACCCCGGAAACCCGTTCCGAACTCAGGCGGTGGTCTGGCAGGTCCGCATCGTTGATGACGTAGTGACCGATGCCCCAGTTCCAGTCTCCTCCTGCCAGGCGGTGGCTGACGCGCATCTCGATCGCCCGGCCATCGCCATCGATGGCGGCTCCCATCACGGTGCCGAAATTGACGTAAGGGTGCTTGCTGTTGGCATAGGCGGTGCCGGCGCCGCAGAAGCCGTTTGTCGACCGACCGATCCGGGTGTCGATCCCCTCCAGCGTGACGCGGGTCGGAGCCCCAGCGACTGTTCCCTCGAATTCGGCGCCCGCCAGGGTCATGAAACAGGAGGGCAACCCGCCGGCCTCGTCCTCGCCGATCGCCTGCAGGTAGACCCGGGCAGGCAGAACCGCCTCAGGCAGTCGGTAGGACAGGCCGAGCCCCGCCATCTGGTTGATCGAGGCGCTGTCGCCTTCGTTCGTGTCGCCCACAAGCGCGTCGAAGAACCCGTCTAGCGCGCTCGACGACGAAGTCCGGTCCCATTGCGCCGTCCGGACCAGTTCGGCCTCGAACCCCTCGAACGGCCGTATCGTCAGGCGCGCTCCGACAATGCCGGTATGACTGTGGTCATCCGGGGATGTGGCACCCACGAAGATCTCGCCGTCCCACGGCCCGATCCAGGCCAGAAGCGGCGAGGCGAAGGCGCTCGGCTCTGTCTTTGACAGGTAGACCGAGGGGAACGGCCGGGCGTTCCCCGACAGGATCAGCGAGGTATGCCGGGAGGGCGACCAGTGTCGCTCGATCGCGCCGACCCCCAGGGTCCAGGAGCCGAAGCGGCGCTCCAGGAAGCTGCCGTCAAGGCGAAGCCCCTCCCCGTCCGGCTCGGCCGATATCATGATCCTGTACCGGGCATCATCGGTTGCGCCGCCATGGGAGAGGCGGAGGATGCCGCGATCGCCCCAGCCCAGAATCTCGCGCTGGCCGAGGAAAGGATCGGTCATCACGCCGAAGTCGATGCGAGAGGCGGTGGGTTCCGCCAGGGCCGAGCTTGCCATGAAGAGGGCCAGGAACGCTGCCGGGAGGAGCCCTCCCGGGTTGTTCTTTCCGATGCGCATGAAATGCCTCACTTGAACCTGACGGGTGACACAGAGGGAAGATGGCTGCCGGAGTTGGAGCCTGTCGTCGCAGCGCGGGCGGATGCCGCCCCATGGGCTTCACGGGCCATGGCCGGGGGTTTGCTCGTCGATGTCCGGAAAGTCGCTCGTGCGTCCGCAGGGCGGTGCGCCATGGCTGCCGCACGGGACTTGGCCCGTAGGCTGGCCCGTCCGCATCAGGCTCCCGGGCCCTGCGGCATGACTTTTATCGCTCCCCTGGCAGGCTGCCAAGCGGCCGAGCCCCCTGCCATGCCCTGTCCGCTGCCCTAAGGCGACGTGCGGGGCCCGTTGCATTTGCGAAAAGGCGGCGCGTGAGAGCCGCAGGCCGGGCCATTACCGGATCGGCCTCTTCTTCGGAATATTGCCGATACACGAAAGTTGCGCAAAAGCCCGTGGAATTATCTTAAGGCGAGTGACGGAATGTCCCACTGGCCGGAGGCGATTTTAATGGCAAAAATGAAGCCCATGCCGCACTCATCACAACCCTGACTGGTCTCCATCATTCGGAGCTCGAATGTATCATACCAAGCTTAAAGACCTGTCCCTCGAAGAGCTGAAAGAACTTCGGGTCGAAATAGCTCAGGCCATTACGGCCCAGGAAAGACATTGCAAGCAGGAGGCGCTGGAGCAGCTGCAAGCAAAGGCGCGCCAACTCGGGTTCAACCTGGAGGAACTTGCCCCTGCGATGCAGCGCGGGCAGGTCGGTGCCATGCTGCGATACGCCAATCCTGCAAACCCCGGGGAAGTCTGGCGCGGCCGTGGCCGCAAGCCACGCTGGTTCACGCAAGCCATGGCCGCCGGCAAGTCGCCCGAGGAACTCCAGATCTGAGAGGGGCCCGGTCCCGCAGGAAACCCGAACGCATGGCGGCCCTCGCCTGACGCCCACCGCTGGTGTGCAGGCGCCCTGCCCGTCAGAAGACAGGAGAGATGATCCTGCCTGCTTCGGACCATCCGCGCGGCAGCAGGAGCCGGATCTTCGGCACCCGCGCCAAGGGCTCACACATCTTCGACGCCTGACCGGGTGGTTTCGGGCACAGGATCGAGAGGCATGCGAGAGGATGATCGCGGCCGGCGCGGGAAGACCGGCCATGCGGTAATGCCGCGCCTTCGGCCGTTGCTCCGGTCCCGGATCTCGCCGCACTCGTCAAGAGGGGCAAGCGCCTGGCAGAAGGGGCGCTCGCATTACAAAAGTTTTCCGGAAACCCCGGAGCCGACCGATCCGGAATTTCGGAAAGGCAGGCTGGTTTTCCGGATAACCGGATCTTTCCGATGGTCGCTCCCTGCGTGCCGCACGAATACCTGGAACCCAGCAAGGCTCGCACCGAAGGGAAGCATCGGTGATCGGCACGAACCTCGCCCGCAGGCAATTTGCAAGTCGGCTTCGACAGGATTACGAAGAGAGAAAATCGGCCCCTGAAGGAGCAAGAAATGCCCAACCTCGAACTTGACGGCTTGTCCATCAAAGAACTGAAAAACCTGCAGACCCAGGTTGCCAAGGCGATCTCGACCTTCGAGGAGCGCCGCAGGAAGGAGGCGTTGAGCGAACTGGAGGAAAAAGCCCGCGAGCTCGGCTTCAGCCTTTCTGAACTGACCGGCACCGCCCTCACCCGTCAGCGGGCAGGCGCCGCGCCCAAATATGCCAACCCGGACCAGCCCGAGCAGACCTGGTCGGGCCGCGGCCGCAAGCCGCACTGGTTCGTGGAGGCACTCGCAGCCGGAAAGACCGCCGAGGACCTCCAGATATGACGGCCCCCGGAGGTTCTCCGGCAGTTTTGCCGGGGAACCCCGTATTACCGGGCCGGGAAGAGGAAACTCTACCCGTGGCCCGATAAACAGGTTGAGGCGGAGCACCGCAGTCTTTCCGGACGTCTCGTGAGCACAGAAGGCGCCCCGAGCGCTTGTCGGCGAGGTTCAGGAATACCTGCAGGCCGCCGCAACCCGGGACAAAGCGGTGGCCTGCGACCGACCGCTCGGACTGGCCCCCCGCTTCCTGGCAAGGCAGGCGACCCGCCTGATCCTCAGGGCGTGAGTTCCGAGGCATAGACCACGTTGCCAGCTCTCTCGGTGATCGCGACGTAGCAGGCATCCTCGCGAGGCGGGCGCTGCTTGCCTGCGAGTTTCTGCAGGACTTCGGCCGGAACCTTGGCACGGTCGCACTTGGGCAGCTCGACAACACTGTAGCCTCGGGACGCGAGGCATCTTGCGAAATATGTGGCACGCAATTCGGAATTTGCGTCATAGGTATATGTCTGGCCGCCGTAGGTCTGTCCTCCGGTGGTCTGACATTGCACGGAATATCCGGTATTATAGCAGCTGGTCTGAGTAGGCGTCGTGTAGCTCGGCGTAGTGCCGATCCGGGTTTCCTGGGGGACCCCCCGCGCTGCGGCAACCTCGCATTCGAAGTAATCCGTATCGGTTTGAGAGACCGAACCATCGCTCCTGAAAAGATAGACATCTGTGGTGGCCTCGCAGGCCCCCACCAAACAGAAGGCGGAAACCGCCAGAAGGTGGCGCTTTCGGGTCAGAATATTGTTCATGGTCACTTCGCAGGATTGCTGGGAGTTCGGACTTCACGCCGCCGTGATACTCCTCAGTCGTCGGGGCCGCCATAGAAAAACAGTCTGAGCCGGGAGGCCGAACCAAGGAAATATCAAGCCACGAACTTGAAGCGCCTCCAAACCTCGGGCCTCCGGTTCGCATAAGCTGGTGACGGCTCCCAAGCATTCGCCGGGGGTTTATCGGCCATTTTGTCAGGGAACCCGGTATTATCGAGCCGGGAAGAGGAAACTGCACCCTTGGCCCGATAAACAGGCTGAGGCGGAACAACATCCTCCGCTCGAAGCCATCCAAAGCGTAGGTCGGCGTAAGCCGAGCCGCCCCGCGCTCCGCGAAAAGCAGGCGGATTAGCAGATGCTGTACGGGCGAGCGGACGAAGGAGGAGCGTCTTTCTTCTTCCGGTTCCCAGGCCGCTACGCATGCTCCGTGCGACGATCCAACGTGACATGCAGGCCTTCCACGCACACCAAAGAGCATGCCTTCGCTCGAAGGTTTTCTTGTTCGGAGCTCGGCGGATAACCGATCAAGGGCGCGGATCTGGAATGACAGCAAGGGTACTCGTTCATGCTTTTTCGGTCGCCATGTGGCCACGGTCAGTAGTGCCCACGCCCACTTTCGCACCCGCCTTCGTGGCCTGCCTGATTGCGGTCTTTTCGGGGTGTGCAACCGTTACCAGGGGTTCCGAAGACGTCCTGGAAATCGAAACGAAGCCCGCCGGCGCCCAGGTGCAGACCAGCAATGGCATGAGCTGTCTGACCACGCCTTGCGCGCTGAAGATGAAGCGCAAGTCCGAGATCGTCGTCGACATCAACAAGACCGGGTGCAAGCCTGTGAGAGTGAATGTCACGCATCGGACGGCCGGCGGTGGCAGCGCCGCGATTGCCGGAAACATTCTGGTGGGCGGGATCATCGGCCTGGGTGTCGACGCAGCGACCGGCGCCTCCCAGGAGCTGGTACCCAACCCCGTAAAGGTGGAGCTGGAATGTCGTCGGCGATAGCAGGGCGAAGGTGGATCGCTCGTCGGCAGGAAACATGATGTTGGCGGTGACAGTCCCCTTCGATCCGATCGGATGTCGCCTCCAGAGCTTCGGTGGATGACCTTGAAGCCGCCACGGGGAGCGCGGGAGAAGCCGGCGGGCTCCAGATAGCGCTGCCCAGCCCTGACCACAGCCGCCTCCGGGCTTCGGGAAAGGACAAGGCCGAGAAGGCGGGGCTCGAGGTGAAGGCCCAGAGCAGGACGAAATGCAAAGCGCAGCATTGAGAGGGCCGAACAGGCAGGCGGCGAACATCCTCCCCGGATGAGCCG
The DNA here is from genome assembly GCF_000012905.2 of Cereibacter sphaeroides 2.4.1. Classification (NCBI taxonomy): domain Bacteria; kingdom Pseudomonadati; phylum Pseudomonadota; class Alphaproteobacteria; order Rhodobacterales; family Paracoccaceae; genus Cereibacter; species Cereibacter sphaeroides. The sequence goes on from NC_007489.1 coordinate 11,503, forward strand.
CCGGGGGCGGGAGGGGCACTCCTTCCGCCTCGACTTGACGCAAGGCTGGACAAATACCCGGAAGCTCCCGCCTTTCCGGAAAGAGTAAGGTTCAGAACCGTGGATCGTGCGTGGCCGCAAAGCTGCCATCCAACTGCAGCAGGTCCGGATCGTTGGCTGTCGCGAGGCCGAAAATCGCGGCCCTCTCGTCACCATGGCTCAGCTGCGCGTCGAGGGTGCCGGTCGTCTCGAAGAAGGTCAGCGTGAACCGCGAGTGCCTTGCCCTTCTCTTGGCGTCTTCGCCAATATGTATGTCCTCCGCCGTCGAGGGCACGTCAACTTGGCGTTCACGCCAACTTTCTTGTCTTGGACACCTCGCGCACTGTAGGCTTGGCGTTAACGCCATTACGGCAGGAGGCGCACCATGGCTTGCAGCCGCGAACAGGATGACGAGCTGGACCTGCTGCGCCGGCGGCAGCTTCTTGACGCCTCCGACCTTGGAGGGGTGATCCGTTTGCGCCGCGAGCGGCTCGGCATCGCGCAGTTCGAACTGGCATCCTTGGCCGGCATCGATCCCGGAAACCTCTCGAAGATCGAGCGTGGGAGCCGCCGCTCCCATCTCGACACATATCTCAAGCTGTGCGGCATTCTCGGCATCGATCTCTTCGCCGAGGCGCGCTCATGAGGATGGACGTCTGGATGGAAGGGAGAGATACGCCCGTGGGCGTGCTGACCCGCTCGGAAGACAAGAGTCTGTCGTTCGTCTACGCCGGCGACATCGCGCCCGAGCACCGGATCTCGATGTCGTTGCCGATCACCTCGGAGCCATACAGCGATGCCGATTGCAGGGGCTATTTCGCGAACCTCCTGTTCGAGGGGCCGCAACTCGAACGGGTTCTCGATGGCTTCGGTCTCGACCGTGGCGACATCGGTGCGCTCCTGTGGCACCTCGGGGCAGACTGCCCGGGCGCCATCTCGATCACCCCCGAGGGCACGGGGCCCGGCAAGATGCCAGGAAGGTTCCCCGAGGACTACGAACGGCTTTCGGAGGCCCGGCTCCATCAGATCGTCCTGTCGCTGCATCGGCACCGCCGCATGCCCGAGGGAGAGCGCAACCCGTCACCCGTCGCGGGCGTTCAGGGCAAGATCGCCTGCCTCATGCTCGAGGGGGCGGTCTGGCTGCCCAAGGGCGGCTCCCGCGCACCAACAACACATATTCTGAAAGTGTCTCCGCACTTCGATCCTGACGTCACACGCCAGGAGACGATCTTGCTCCAGATTGCCTCCGAGATCGGGATCGATGCCGCCGAGACTCGGGATCTCGTCTTCGATGTTGGGGGCACGCACATCAACGCGCTCCTGTCGACGCGCTTCGACCGCGATATCGAGATCGCAGAGGGGGCAGGAACAATTCGTCGCCGACACGCCGAGGACTTCTGCCAGGCGCTCGGTCTGCCACCGAGCCTGAAATACGAGCGCGATGCAGTGGATCCGCATCGCCGTTTCTCGGCCGCCGCCGTGAATGTCATCGCGGCACAGACGACGGTGCCGGCCCTGGTGACGAGGGATTTTCTGGCACAAACGATCTTCAACCTGCTCGTGGGCAACACGGACAACCACGGCAAGAACACGTCGCTTCTCTACCGCGGACGGACGGTCCTCCTGGCGCCGCTTTACGATGTGGCGCCGGTGTTCATGGACAGGCGCGTGACGCACGAATTCGCCTTCAGGCATGGCAGCGCGCGCTTCGCCGAGGACTTCGATGTCGATGCCCTGCGAGGGCTGCTGTCCGATCTCGGCTTCGGAAAGCCGCCCGTCGAGCGGGCGATGAAGCAGATCCAGCAGCTTGCGAAAAGGATATCCGAGCTCTCGGCCCGCCACGCCCCCAAGGGCCTTGTCGATGGTCTCCATGCCCAGGCGCGCGTGCTCGAGGATGCGCTCGATGTCGACTTCGGTCTTGAAGAACGAGATTACTACGACCGCGTCGTCAGAGATGAGGCGATCGAGGCAGCGGGTGGATGGGGTACGTTAAGCTGACGATAGCCCCCCCGAGCAGCTCACTTCATCGGTCCCGGAGCATCCGCCTCAGCCCTTGCGCCGACGTCAGAACGTCTGCCCACAGCAGGCTGCCTGCGGCGCATTGAGCGCGGGTTCTCTGACGTCAAGCGGAACTCCGCCCGAAAAGCGCTCTCTTATGGCTACCTTATAGCCGCCAGCCGACGAAGGAGACGATTGTCGCGCCCTGGCCTCCCGTGACACATGACCCCATGATTGGGGATCTGTTGACAGTGAGCTACCGGAGCCGCGTGTGCCTTGCCGATCCGGTGGCGGATCTCCTCGGCATCGTTCAGGCGAGCCGGGTCAGAAACCTGCGGCTCGGCATCACGGGGATCCTGCTCTACAACGGCTTTCATTTTGTGCAAACGATCGAGGGCCCGCAGAACGCCTGCCGGGAGCTGTTCGCGAGGATCTCGGAAGATCCTCGCCATTCCGACATCGTCGCCTTCGGCGTGAGAAAAATAGAAAGACGACGGTTTCCGGACTGGTCCATGCGCCTGATCTCGCGGGCGGAACTGCTCGAGACCATGCCCGAGTTGCGGTTGCTCGATCTGAAGGAGCCTCAGGACATCGAACGGCTTCACGGCAGGGTGCTGGTGGAGCTCTCGTATTGAGCCGCGGGATCCGCCCAGGAGAGATCGCGGGTCCTTGAAATCCAAACGGGCCGGGAGCTTCCCCCCGGCCGCAGCTTTCCGAGCTTCAGGCCGCGCCAGGCCGCTGGAAGCTCGCATCGAGCTCATCGTGCCTGTCCGCCAGATCGAAGTTGAAGCCCTGCCCCGGGCGCACCACGCGAAGCGCGGGCTTCGATGCCCGAAGATCATCCTGCGATCCGCTGCTCGGCGCCCCGGGCCCCTGCCCCTCCTCGGCGCGGAAGAAGGCGACCGCTTCCTTCAGCTGCTCGGCTTCGAGCGAAAGCTGGCTCGCACCGCTCGCCAATGCCTCGGCGGCAGTGGTGTTCTGCTGTGTCACCTGATCGAGCTGCTGGATCGCCAGAGATTGCCCGGACAGGCCGGGAATGGCTCCAGGCAGCCGCGGCCACGCGATTTTCGATATCAGGAGTGCTCGGCATCAAACGAGGCACGAGTTTCACTCCGAAGCGACAGCTCGTATGAAGGCCGCTTTATTTCGGAAGATCGGTATTGCCGTCGGCTTCGAGCGGTTGAGATGGGGACGAGCACAACAGGCTGACGCAGGCTCCGTGGAATGCTCTCCTTCCAGAGGCGGATGGCATTCCGGCCCATGGCGGGCTCACATTTCATTCTGACCATGCTTAGCCACGAATAGATCTCCCATTGATAAAAAAATCTGCGGCCGCCCCGCAGGTGAAAGAAAGGGCTCGCGCTCACGGAGAGCGGTTCTATAATCTGATCCCGTCAAGCGTGAATTGCGCAGGGCGGAGATGTATTTTGGCGCTCCAAGGATAATGATGGTTATCTTCAGATAACGCGCGCGCTTCAATATAAACACTCACTTTTTCCTGCGACTCCATTTATAATCTTTGGAAACCCGATATTGAATCATATTGATGGTCGGCAAATTTTCGCTTGTAACTGAATTCCGGTATTCATACCGAATTCCAATCAAGGGAGATCAAAGATGAAGCAATATGCGAAGATCGCGCTGCTCGGATCCGTCGTCGGCTTTGCGCCGCTGGCTGCGGCTGCGGCAGACTCTGTGGCCGTGGCTCTGAGCGCCAGTTTCGAACCGGTCTACACCTACGCGGACGATCTCACCTTCACGGGCACCGGCACCGTTGCGGGTCAGACCATCACCGTCACCGGCGAAACGGACGATGCACTCGGCCCTTGGCTGGGGCACAGTCACGACTTCGAAGGCACCGGCTCGACCCAGGATCAGGAGATCACGGTGACCGGGACCGCCTCGGGGACGATGTATGAGGGCCAGGCTCTGAGCTCGCTGAGCGTTGCGGCCGGTATCGGCGCCAGCGCGGCCGCCACCGCGACCTCGACCCAAGGGGCGACGAGCGCCAGCGCGGCCGCGACCCTCGACGGCAACCCGATCATCATCGAGACCGACTTCGACGGCCGCTCGAACGCCTACGAATCCGAAATCGTGATCATGGCCGCGGACCGCCGCCCCCGCTGAGCCAGCTTCTGCACCCAGGTGCCCCGCGCGTCATCGCGCGGGGTGCCGCAGTTCCAGCAATACAGGCGTCCGAATGCCCCGCCTTCGGCATCGCTCACTCCAGAGGATGATGCGGCATGTTTCTTCAACGTCTCACCCTGACCCTCTCGGTGTCGGCTCTGGCGCTGGCCGCGAGCCTTGCCCGGGCCGACGACAAGGCCGTCATCGTCGAGGGCACGGTGGAGAAGACGGCCCCGACCGTGACCGCACCCGAGCGAAATCCCGCCTCGGGACGGGTCGTTCCCCTGACCGGCCGCTTCGTGCTCAACGATGAATATTTCGACTACGGACAGGGCCCGAAATTTTCGGCGCTCTCCCTGGCAGGCTCCTCCCGCGAATGGGACCTCGAGATCTCGGGCACACATCCGATCCATCAGTCCGTCCATGAGACGGTCAGCGAGCAGCTCTATCTGCGCGAACAGGAAGGTTGGTACTTCCAGCTGCGCAACGTCGACCGCCGCCGCACCACCAAGGTCACCCGGCGCGAAGCGGTGGACATCTACGGCTTCCAGCTCGACCTGACCGTCACCGGGGGGTGCTTCTTTCCAGAATCCGCACCCGGCACCTACTGCACCTACACGCCGTCCGTCGCAGTCGACCCTGACAGCATCAACCCCGACACCCTCATCCCCGGCGCCTTCATCTTCGGCGAGGACACCGGCGCCGTGATCTCGCAGGAGACGCATGAGGCCCTGAAAGCCGAAGGCTTCCAGCGCGGCCTCGACGGCGGCGATGAAACCGTCGGCGTCTCCCTGTCCGTGCCGAACTCCGGATACGAGGCCAGCGAAAGCCGCTCGAACCTGAATTCGGTGGAGCGCTACGAGTCCGTGGACAAGCGCATCATGGGCGGGCTCTACAAGTTCCGCCAGGTGCTCAGCAGCAACAGCACCATGGCCTCCCTCGCCCGCACCACCCGTGGCCTCGTCTTCCTCGACGCAAACGAATGGACCGACAAGGCCGCCGCCACGCAGCTTCTCGCCTGGCTGCTGCCCTCCGCGCGCGCGCCCCTGCAGGCCACCGATCGGAACGCCCGCCTGAGCATCGGCAACAACCTCTTTCTGGCAGCCAACAACACCCGCCTTCCCGCGGACAGCTTCACAGCCTACCACGCGGGCGTGGGCTATGTGGACCATCCCAAAAAGCGCGTGAGATCCGCAGCCGACACCCCCAGATCCGTCTTCAACAGCTTCTGGATGGGCTTTTCGCCGGTGCGCGACATCACGACCGGATCCAGCTCGCGGCTGCAGGTGACCGGTCCGCGGGAGAGCCTGCTCGAGAACGGCTATGCCTTCTCGCAGGGGGGCATCGATACCGCCCTCGCAAGCGAGACCGCAATCTACGTCGTGGACCAGATCAGCGAGCAGATCGCACAGATCGAACTCGCCAACATCGACGATCTCTTCATCCAGTCCGGCCTCGATCTCACGCGGCAGGACGCCATGGCCATCTACACGACCACCGAGGAGTCGCGGTACAAATATGTCCCGCATCTCGCCTTCTCCGGAAACGTCACCTCAGGGACAAGCGTCTCCCGCTATTATGCCGGCGCCATCCTCGGCGACGAGACGAACGCCTATGTGGGCTTCGATCATTCCTACACCGGCCTGAACGGGTTCTCGTTCTACCTCCTCGGCGAGCATTACACCCATCCCGACCGGGACTATTTCAGCAAGGTCGAGGCGCGCATCAGCAAGGCCGTGCAGCTGCGAAACGGCGCGAAGCTGTCCTTCGGCGTCAGCGCCGCCGAGGAACTCGATCGGGCGCCCGCCCAGCAGGAGAGCGTCACGCTGAACGACAACGACCGGACGCTCGACGTTGCGATGTCCTACCGGACGCCCAAGGGCCTGACCTACAGCCTGAGCCACCGGCTCGTTCAGGCCGAGGACGGGGATGACGCCGAAAGCACCTCCGTCGGGTTCAGCTACAGGGCGTCGGACGACTGGTCCTTCACCGCGCAGATCACGCCGACGTCGACCGAAGATGCCTATATCGCGGCTCGCGCCGGATTCTCCTGGCGCCAGTCCGGCCGCCCCGGGTCTCCCGTCCTCGGCGTGCAATGGGCCTCCATCAGATACGACTACGGCGAGGATCAATTCGGCAACGACCTGCGGGACCGCGAGGATACCCTCCTCGTGTCCTACAAGATGAGCTTCTGAGGGATGGAGGAAGAAAGATGTTGAGCTCCCGCATGGCCCGCTCCGCTCTGGCCGGACTGGCCCTCATGGCGTCTGCAGGCCTCGTGGCGGCCGATCCCGTGCCCCCCGGCTCCTCCGGCGTGCGGCTCGTCGTGATCGGAGAGGGCGCCTTCGGTTCCGACAGCTTCAGGATGACCGGCCTGAACCTCGTCCATGGATCGGGCGACGGAGGAGCGCAGTTCGACTCCAGCCTCGACGGCCTCCAGTGGTCCTGCGACGGCGACGACTGCAACACGCGATCCGCAAGCTACGCAGGGATCGAGGACTGGAGCGTCGTGCAGACCGTGCGGGCCTGCAGAGAGGCCGATTGCGCCTTCTCCTCCGATATCCGGCTCCAGGGCACTGAGTAAGGGCCGCCTCCCTGCCGGATTTTGATCCCCGATCGGGGTGAGAAGGGGCTGAAGAGCGCCACCTCAACGCCCCCTGCTCGCCATCTCCGTGCGATGGGGAAGGGGTGCGGTGCCTTCCCAACCTCCCGCCTCAATGGACGAGGCAGGAGGTGATGGCGGAGGAATTCTTCAGCGAAACGGGGATTTCGGTGTCATCGCCGAAGCGGACGGACATGGCTCGACCCGAAGCGATGGCGGTGATCACGCGGTCATAGGCAGCACGCTGGGCAGGGCTCTCCTTCCAGGAGGAGTGGAAGGCCATACGCGTGGTGCCGCGGGTTGCACTGAAAGTGATCGGGGCATCGGTGAGGATCGTGCCATCGATCATGATCCGGCCCGTGCCGGTGCCGACATGGTTGCCCTTGAGGTCGATGTCGAGGGAGCTGCCGATGGTCGAGCAGCCGTAACCGATGCCGAAGTCGGCGTCATGCTCGCCGTAGCCGCCTTCGAACTGGGCCATCGGGGCGGTGGCGTGGAACCATTCCTCCCCGGCCTGAGCGCCGGTGGCGGAAGCTGCGAGGCAGGGCGCGAAAAGGCAGACGGTAAGCGCACGGAAAATATTCATGAAAATCTCCGGAATGTCGGTCGTTCTGTCGCCAGCCGCAGCCTGTGCGGCGCCGGCCCGGCGGTCAGGCAGGCACCGGTTCGGGGAAGGTGAGGAGCGGGCACAGCCGGATCAAGACAGGCCCCTGCGGGAGAGGAGCGGCAGGTCGCCGCACGGGCGGAAGGGGGTTCGGATCGGCCGCGATGGCCGCCTCATGGCCCGTGCCGGGCATTGCCGCGATCAAGCTCCGATCAGGAGAAGGCGCGCGACCGCGCGACGGAGTGCCTCCGGCTGAGGCACCCCGCTTTCCTCCCAGACCGGTCAGACCTCTTGAGAGGGCCGGCCTGTATCCGGCCAGACGCCGCCTCATCCCTTTCCATCAGGCCTCTTCTCCCCGGGAAGAAGCCACTCGATCTCCCTCTCGTCGAAGGCGTCCGCGTCGAAGGCGGACACGTCGTCCGGCAACGCCGCCTTCAGGAGGCGGTCCGGCTTCGGACGCAGGATGGGACTTGGGGCCTTGCCCTGCAATGCAGCCGCCTTATCCGCGGGGATCCAGCCCCGCGGCCGGACTTTGAAGTTGCTTCACCCCTTCCGATGTTTCAGGCTCGGGGCAACGGGCCTATCGTAAACGGGGGTGTCATGAGGAAATTCGTATCGATTGCCATCACGGCCCTCGTCCTGTCGACAATGGGCGCGGCCGCTCAGTCCATCAGTGCGGCGGAGATCGCCAAGATGGTCGACCAGCGAATGAACGATCTCAATCCCTATCAGGCACTGCTCAACGACCCGGATCCCGCCCGCGCTCAGGCGGCAATGCAGATCATGCTCGAGAGCGGAGATGCAGATCTGACGCGGATGGCGCTGGAATACGGCCTGCTTTCTCCCAATCCGACGGTCAAGCGGCTGGCCCTCGAAAGCTGGCTGTCTACGGGTCCTGTCCTGTCCATTCGGTTCGACGGAACGAAGGTGCAGGCCAAGGATTTCCCGTCCAGGGTCAAGAACTACTGGAACGGAAACGTCAGCGACGGGATCGGATACTGGCGCGTGGGCGTCGGAAAATACCTTCCGGATCTCAAATGCTTCAGCAACACAGACAGGGCCGACCGATGCTTCATCACCGTCAATGGTGACGGCGTGTTCCTCACACCGGAAGCCCTGAACGGGCGCGCCGTCATCACGGACACAGGGCAGCTGGAAGGCACCGGCGCCTTGTACGGGATCGAGGAGCCGGTTTCCTTCTCCATTCGCCTGCTCGACTGAGAGGCTCTCGACGGCTCATTGCGCCACGACGCTGTCGATCGCAATGTCGCCGCTCGACCAGGCATTGAGCACGATGACCTGAAGGGCGCGGATGTTGCGAGGCGCAAGCAGGCCCGTATCGAAAACTCCGTCCCGTCCCATTTCGCCACGCGTCCACTCGCGGAAGTTGCGCCCGTCGGCCTCGAGCGACCAGTTCAGAATGATCCGCTTGGGCATGGTCCGGCCTTCGGACGGCGTCGAACGCAGGACCACCCGCGAGACCGGGGCCGTCTCCTCAAGCCTGAGCACGAAGGACATCCGGGCCGCCGGCGAGAAGACGAACTGCCCCCCGCCCAACATGTTTTCCGGCGCAAAGCGCGGATTGACCGGCGGCATGGTCGCGGCCTCGAAGACAAGCGGCAAAGCTCCTTCAGCCGCCGGCGCCGGCGTGACGGGCTCGTCCGGCTCCGGTGGCACATAGGCACCCGCCTGCTCGCTGAGATAGCGCCGGACATGGATCAGTATCTCTCCCGATCGAATGAACGTGGCGCGTGACGTGTCGTTCGACGTGACCGCCATGCCCAGCGGCTTGCCATCGACGAACAGGAAGGCCCCCGACGTGCCCTGGGCGATGGTGTTCTGGCCGCCCGCCAGTTCGGCATCGAAAGTCAGATAATTCCGGTTCCCGATGCGAAGCGCCGTTCGCTCCTCCTCGCCGGCCGGCGTCAGGCGATGCAGATAGCCCATGGCCGCATTCAGCGACTGCGGCGTTTCCTCGAGATCGTCCAGCCTCGCCGGACAGCGGCTGTCGAGGGCGCTGCCCCCCACGCCAACGGCCAGGTCGATCTCCGGCCAGAAGGGGGCAATCGTGGTCGCTGAGCTCGTCACCACAGGCGCCGAGGTCATGATGCTGACCTTCGGATAGAGGCCTGCCACATGCTTCGGCATAAGGACATAGCAGCGTCCCTCATATCCGAACATCCAGCCGAAGCCATGCTCCCCTTCGCCGTTTCGGACCGAGACCGTTTGGGAATGCGCCAGGGCAGGATAGACTGCAACGATCATGCTCAGAATCGCTGACACTCTCATGAGACGTCCTGGCATTTTCCCCTCATTGGCTGTGCTGCTGACGGTTCTGCAGCTGCCTGCACCGGCATTTGCGGATGGCAGGCCCATGTTTGCATTGAATGAGCAGGGCTTCCAGGAATTCGTCCGCGATGGCGCTCTGATATCCGGCGCAGTCGTCATGGGCGTTCAATTCCACCGAATGGCCAAGGACGTACCGGCACTTTCAGCTTATGTACCCGCCGAATGGAGAGGGGATCGGCTCTGTCTGAGGGTCGTCTCCTCGAATGGCTTCTATCAGGGCATAGCCCCCTACGATGTGCCATCCGACTGGTCAGGAGGATTCGCCGATCTGGATTTCCCGATCAAGGCGAGACACGGACCGATGTTGAAAGGCCTCTCGGAAGGCGACCTGAGCATCCTGCTTGCGAAGGGAGAATGCGAAGGATCGGCCACACCCGTGGCCTCGGTCGCCTATTGGGACGCGGAGACCTCCGACCAGGTGGACCTCATGCTGAATTCGTTTCGGGCGGATCTGGTCTATGCCTATGTCGAAGGGCGGGACACTCCGGTCAAATGCGAGAAACTGGACGAAGAGGACGCAACGACCTTCGACACCAGATGCCCGATCGAATTGAAGAGCCCCGCTGGCCCGAGAACGATCGAGACATACCGCATCGTCGGCGGCAAACCGTCACCCGCCGCATCGATCGTGATCTGGTTTCCTGACCCTTGAAGACGGAACGGCCGCCAGAGCCCCGCTCCCGGAACGGCTTCAGGATGGGCGCCGAGCCGGTGCTTCGCCTCGTGACTGCAAGCGCGATCGTGATTGCAGGTCTGACCGGACTGATCCTTTTCCTCTCCGCCTCGAGCGAGCGCAGCTACAGCATCGCAGCCAGGACCTTGGGAGCGGAGTTGACCTTCAAGGGACAATCCAACGATTGGCTCCTTGAAAAGGTCGACATCTGCAAGATGCGTGGACCGGAGGACATGCGCCTTCCCGCCCCCGGAGACGACCGGCGCTGTCCCGAGACGCTCTACGAAGTCCTTCCGCAGGCGGAGACCGTCCTGCACTGGCCGCCGGACACCAGGATCGGGATCAGGCACGAACCTTCGGGCGATCTGATCTTCATCGTCCTGTCGGCAAACGTACCCGATCTGCCGGAGGGCTCCCTCGTCATGGTCCCGGCCGAGGCCTGGCAGACCCATGGCGCGCTGGCCTTTCAGGCCGAGGTCCGCATCGGTGGCCTGATGGCCACCGGAAGCGAGGACTATCTGATGGAGGGAAGATGGGAAGCCCGGCAAAGCGGGATCGCCGCCTCCTTGCGCGCCAATGTCGCCGAAGTGGTCGGCTCGGGCGCCCTGTCGCTCGGCACGACGGTCGAGCTCATCGATACACGCGACACTGCGGCCGGAATTGTCAGTTTCGGCCATGTCACGCCGACGGTCTCGCGCGACGAGCGGGGCTTCGATATCGAGCTTCTTTCCGAGCGTGGCTCCGTAGCGCTTCGGGTATGGCATTTCGGCCTGCAGGAGCCGACCATCTTCCGGCCGGACTGGATGGATGTCGTCTCATCCAGCCCCATACTGGTTGCCCTGGGCCCGCTCGTGGCGCTGGTGGCAGGTCTTGTCGAACTCATGGTCAAGGTCCGCGCAGGGGGCAGGCCCGTCCCTGCATCGCCAGCCCCCGACCCTTCCGTCCCCGAAACCGGACAGTCCGTGCGCCTCCGCAAATCCGGAAAATCGAAGGCCAGGCAGAATTCTGCGGCGCGCCCGTATCGCAAGACCTCTTCCAGGCCGGCTCGAAGGAGGCGTTCATCGCCCTAGCCCCGCCCTGCCGCAAGCCGAGCCGGGGAAGACGGCGCGCCACCTTCTGCAGCATTCGCGCGGCGCGGCGAGCCGGGACTTCCTCCGGAGGAGCCCCCGTCTTGCCCGATGCTTCCGCCGGTCCCACGCGGATCAATAGCCTCCACTTCCTGCGACAAAAGCGCCCGCCGCGGTCCGAAAAATCCGTGCTAGCACTGGGCGCGAAGCCGCGGTCGAGACCACCGGCAGGCAGGTCCGGCCGGCAGCTGTTCATGTTGGGACGGAACAATGAGGCACTGGATACTTCCCCTCTCCGGGATCCTGCTCGCCCTGCCCGTGCAGAGTTTTGCGGGCTGCTTGTCCTGCGATGACATCGTCCACCTGGGCCTGCCGGAGCAGGCCTGCTTCAGGACGCTCTTCGAGCAGGAGGGACTGCCGTCACAGGACGGTGCGCCCCACAGATACGATCTGTCGCGCTGCCTCGAGAGCCGGGCGAGCCTCGAGCGCGGCGGACTGGTCACCATGCCCGATCTGACCGGTGCGATTGCCGCAGCCTCCGGGATCAGGCACGAGAAGAGGGTCTATGTCCTCGATTATCCCTATGCCTCCTGCCTTGTCACGATCATCACCGGCATGCGCGGGCGCGCCGGAACGGTCGATCTGACCCGACTTTGTCCCTGAGACGTCGATGTTCGTCCCCCGCCTGACCCTGAAATGGATGGGACTGGCCGGCAGCCTCGTCAAAGGTGCCGCAGGACTTGCTGCGGCAGGATCCTTGTTTCTTGCCGCGGTCGAATATGCCGATCAGGGAAAGGCCGCACGCGCCGCCGAAACGATCCGGCTGATCGACCGGTGGGAGGAGACGACGAGCGGTGTTCTCACCGCCTATCGGAGCCTCGGCCAAAGATTGACCCTGGCGCTCGCGGAGCGAACTCCCGCCCTCGACGGCACGCGCCCGCCCGAAGAGCTCGCAGCCCTGCTCGTGGCGGACGTTCTCCAGCAGGAAGGTGCCGCCGACGAATTCGAAAGGATCGTCTATTTCTTCACCAGGCTCGAACTCTGCATCGAGGCCACGCTCTGCGACGAGCATACCGCAGCCATCTTCTTCTCCGACACGGTCGATACCTTCATGAAGAACTTCCGCAGCGCGGTTCTGGAACGCCGCAGATCCGACCCGCATTTCGGTTCAGAAATCCGGAAACTCCAGATCCGGCTCAACCGCTCCGCCGCAGGCCAGGACGCGTTCGACCCCGACAGGCCTCTTCCGTAGGGCGGGGTACATGTGATGCAGCCCCTGATCGCGAACATCGTCCAGCATCTCGGGGGGACACGCCTGTTTCGCCTGCTCCTGGTAGCCCTCGCCCTTCAGGCCGTGCTCGCCGCTCCCGCCGCCGCAGCCCGGCTGGCGCTCGTCGTGGGGATCGACGCCTACGCACATGTGCCCCGCCTGCAGAAAGCAGTGAACGACGCAGGTGCCGTGGCAGGAGCCCTGACGCAGGCCGGCTTCGAAACCGTGCTGCTCACCGATACCGACCAGCTCCAGCTCATGGAGGGGGTGACCGCCTTTGCCGCCAGACTGCGGCCGGGCGACGAGGCCGTCTTCTTCTTCGCCGGCCATGGCGTCGAGATCGCCGGGCAGAACTACCTGCTCCCTGCAGACGTGCCCGCCGTCACCTCCGGTCAGGAGCTCCTTCTCACCAGCCGCGCCCTCGAGATCGACACCCTGGTACAGGAGCTCCAGATACGCGGCACGAGAGTGACCCTGCTCATCCTCGATGCCTGCAGGGACAACCCGTTCCGCCGGCCCGGCGGGCGCGGGATCGGGGGCGCGCGGGGGCTGGCGCGGGTCGATGCGCCTGAGGGAAGCTTCATCCTGTTTTCTGCAGGCTCCGGCCAGACGGCTCTGGACCGCCTGGCCAACGACGAGGCTGCCCCGAACTCGGTCTTCACCCGCACCCTCCTGCCCTACCTCTCTGCGCCCGGTCTGGAAGTGCGCGAGATCTCGCAACGCGTGCGCTCCGACGTCCGCAAACTCGCGCTCACGGTTCAGCATGACCAGTTTCCCGCGGTCTACGACCAGCTGGACGGAAGCTTCGTGCTGATGCCCTCCAGCACCGCGGCCCCGCCGATGACGACGAGCGCGCCCGCCCCCGCCGTCGATCCCTGCGCTTCGGCCCGGCTCGACTGGCCGCTCGTCTCGGCCGTGCGAAGCGCCGCGGCCCTCGACGCCTTCGCGATGAGCCACGCCGACTGCCCCGTCTTCGCAGCCATGGCGCGCGAGATGCGCATGCAGATCGGCCTCCCATCCCCCCAACCGCAGCCGCTCGACCCTCCCCCGGCGCCTTCCCTGGAAGAGCGCGTGCGAGATTTCGTGGCCAGGATCGTGGCCGAATGGTCCTCGCCCAATGCGATCGCCCTGCCCCCGCTGGCCAGCTACTTCGCGCAAGACATGATCTACTACGGCAATCGCAAGACCAGAGCCCAGGTCGTGGCGGAAAAGACTGCCGTTGCGAAACGCTGGCCGGTCCGCGACTACCGCATCGAGGACGGCAGCCTCTTCGCCTCCTGCGCCGCCTCACGCTGCGATGTCAGCGCGATCATCGACTGGCAGGCCTATGCGCCTGAGCGCAATGCCACGGCCTCCGGACGATCAAGCTACGAGGTGACCGTCGAAGACCTTCAAGGCACGCTCGTCGTCACCCGGGAGAACGGACAGACGATTCAGCGGAACTGACGGCCGCGCCCGGTCGCACGGGGCCCCGGCCGCTCTCCGGTTTGACGGTTTGGATCTTGCCTCTTCGCGAGGGAACGACAACAGAAGAGGGAGGAAAGAGGGAGGAAGCGGAACCGGTCGCCGAGCGGTATGGGGCCGGTCTCGCCTCCTGACACCAGGGTGGTCTTCCGCTCCCAAGTCAGATGGCTGACTTCCGGATCGGCCGGATATTCGCCGGATCGGTGAGGAACATCCCGAGACTGCCCTTTGCACGCTCTCGCCGATCGAGCCGGGAGGTCCGCTGGCAAAGGCGCGTAGTCTGACCGGCTGCGCCGCCAGAGTTCGATCGACCTGCGGCCATGAGCCTGCTGGACGAGGGGCCTTGGACCGCATCAGGACTTTCCCGGGATTGCGATTTTCTTTGGAGAAATGCGGATGCAACGGATTGCAATGCTGGGTGCGTTCCTTCTGATTGCCGATGCGGCCTTTGCTGGCTGCGTCGGCTCGGAGACGTTCCAGTCCTGTTGGGACGATGCCGGCAACAGCTACACGGTCAGCCGCTATGGGAACACGACCCATCTCGAGGGTTCCAACACCCGCACGGGCTCACGCTGGAGCCAGGAGAGCCAGACCCTTGGGAATACCACTTACCATCGAGGGCGTTCTGCCGATGGCGGAAACTGGAACATGACGCAGCAGTCGATCGGCGAATCGACCTTCTACAGCGGCCGCGACAGCGACGGGAAGGCGTTCAGCGGAGTTTGCGGCCCCTTCGGCTGCGACTGATCCTGGAGCGCAGGGCGCGTTCGGGCGATGCCAACTTTGGCCAGGACATCCCAGCACTCGAGCCGTGGCAAACGCCCCATTTGCCGGCTGCAGCGCTCCTAGCGGATACGGAAACGCCAGGAGAGATCGAGGCCGACCTGCTGGTTGTCGAAAAGGTCGACACTCGATCGGGTGCGCACATATTGCACCGAAACATCGAGCACCGGCGTGATCTGACGGAAGAGGGCCACGCCGGTGCTCACATCGCTCTGGGCGATGCCGAACACCTGTCCGCCGCTGGCTCGGGACTGCCAGAGAGCGAGCCCGGTCACCGCGCCTGCCATGCGCCAGCGCAGGTCGGCAAAGACATCGAGCCGCTCGACGGTGCGGCCCTCCACGGCCTGTCCGACGCCTATGCCGAAGCGGGTGGCGAGGCCGGACCAGACCGAATGCCACTCAAGCCCCGCCCGTGGCTGACGGTACTCCGGCTGTCGGCGCTCGGTCAGGTCGAGGCGGATCTCATGATAGCTGTTCGGAGCGGTAAAGAGCCGGGCGAACTGGAGGGTGGCCTCGCGCTGCTCGTACTGACTGAGGCTGCGATCGCTCTCGCGCTGGGTGAGGCAGAGGTCGAGAAAGCTCCAGCCCAGCAGGTGGTTGCGGCCGCATAGCTGAAGCCGCCGGTCGCGCCGCTCGTCACCGCTTTGCCGGGCGCGCGAGATGGTGCCATCCGCCTCGATCTGGAGAAACCGCCCGGATCCCCAGGCGAGACGTGCCTCGCTCTCGAAGAGGAGCCCGGCCGTGGCGCCGGATCTGGCAACATAGGCGGGATCGATCTCGAGCCAGCCCCCACCGAGCGCGATGCGCGAGCGGGCCAGCCCGCCGTTGAGGTTCGGCGACCAGCCCAGCGTCGGACTGAGCGATGCCTCCGTCCTCACCCAGCCGATCCCGCTCTCATGGTAGAACCCCTGGGCGATCATGTCTGCCTTCAGCGACAGGGTGCGGGCTATCGGGCTGGCCCCGTCGGCCAGCGCCCGGCCATGGGCCAGGATCCTCAGACGCTCGGAAACGACGAGATCACCGCTGCGCCCGAGGTCGTAGCTCTGGCTGCACGCGCCGCTCGGCGGAAGCGTCGCCGCCACCGCCAGTGCCAGCAGTCCCCGCCCGCGCAGCCGGAGCGGCCTGGCCGGTCCCCTTGTCCGGGTCATCATCGGTAGTTGAGCTGGCTGCCCCAGAAGATCCCATCCGAGTTCAGCCGCGCGCCATCGGCAGTGAAGACGCCCGAGGTCGTCATCTGCTCCTCCTGCCGGGTGAGGCTGGCCTCGTTGCCGCTGATGCTGCCGCGCAGATGGCCCTGGGCGGTCAGGATCTCGCCCCCCACCCGGGCGGTCTGGGTGATCGCGCCGCCGAAGGTGCCGGTAAGGATGTCGAAGGTCAGGTTCTCGGCCAGAATCTCGGTCTCGATGCGGGACGTCTCGTTGAGGCCGGTGCGCAGATGGATGGCTGCGGTGCCGGTATCGAAGTCGATGGTCAGGGCTTCGAGATCGCCCACGCCGGTCTGGACCTCGCCCCCATCGACTCTGGCATAGACCCGGAAGTCGCCGTTGCCGCGGAAGTAGTACTTGCCGCTCCCGATCGGGTTGCCGGCGCCATCGACGTTGTCGAAGGGGGCCTGGTCCGCGGTGAGCCGCAACACCTTCACGACCTGCTCGTGGCCCTCGGCGTCCTTGTCGATCTGAGCGATGACCTCGACGAAGACCGAATTGGCGTAGGCGTTCTCCGCCTGCTCGATGAGGTTGCGATAACCGGCCGGCGTGGCCGGGTTGGAATCGGCGAACTGGCCGAGCGCATCGTAATCCGCCCGGGTCGCGGCATTGTCGATGCGGACGCGGCTATAGCCGTTGTGGTCGGTCACGTAATGCTCGATCCCTTCGGTCACCACCTCGCGGCCGGTGAACTTCGGCTCGACGTTCTTTTCGCCGCTCCCACCCCCGCCGCAGGCGGTCAGGCCGCAGCAGATCAGGGTCCAGGCCAGCGACCGCAGCCGCTTTGACCACGGGCGGACCGCCGCACCCGGCGCACTCGTCAACATCATGAACAACTCCTTCCCGCTCCTGAAGGCCTCGACGGGGCCAGTTTTAGCATGCTCGTCCGAAGGGAGGATGAGCATGGCCGAATTGGTAATTGGCTGACGCAATCGCGGCAATGTGCGCCCCTGTCTCAAGGCTTGAGCGCAGTGCCACGGCATCCGGACGATCGAGCTACGAGGTGACCGTCGAGGTCGTTCAAGGCGCGCTCGTCGTCACATGGGAGAACGGACGCACGCTTCAGCGGTACTGACGGCCGCACGGGCTCGGGCCGCTTTCCGGTTTGACCGGTTTGGATCCTGCCTCTTCGCAAGGGAACGACAACAGAAGAGGGAGGAAGAAGGAGGAAGCGGAACCGGACAAACCGGCAAAGCGCCCGACAGGACCGCCCCGCACCCCATCGCGGGCCGCAGACGGCGTCTGACCCGGCAGAGCCTGTTCGGCATGCCCGACAGGATGGCTGAGAACCGGCGGTCCGACATCCGGTGCTGGCAGTCTCTAACCTCCTGTTGTAGCTCCGAGAGCCGCCCGCGCACCAGGCTTTCGCGCCGCGGGCACCCGGTCCTGCCCTCAGGAGGAGCCTTCCCTGTTGAGAAGCTCCGCGATGCGCAGCGCCGTCTCGATCCGCACGTCCACATCGACGCGCAGATGCATCATCCGGGGATCACCGGAGGAGGGCGGGGACAGGGTGTAGGGCGGCGTGGAGGGGATCGGTTGCTCCCCGAGGGCCTCCAGGGACCGCTCGGACTCCCGTCGGAGCGCCGCGATCCCCGCCTCCAGCGGGTCTATCTCCCATGTCTCAACGCCGAACAGTTCGGCCAGAGCCAGCACTTTTTTGCGCGGTGGGCGCGTGAGGCCGCGACAGTACCGGTTGTAGGTGTCCCGGCTCATGCCCGCCCGGCGCGCCAGTTCCGCCTGGGACAGGCCGCTCCGCTCCGTCAGTTGCTGCAGGCGCCGCGACCAGACAGGCAGCGCCGCCCCCTCCTCGTCCATCATCCTCTTTCGTCCTCTGCCAGCCCGCCGCCAGGCATGTCTCCAGTATGTCGTGAAACATGCCGCGTCAATCCGCGGCTTCATCGGACATATATGATTGATCCGCCAGTACCACGACCTGCGCCCCGTCGCCCGCCGAGAGCCGCTGAAACCATCGATTTTCGATCAAACCACTGATTTCACGTCGGAGTTTTCCACAGGAACACTCTCTCGACAGGGAAGCGGCGATTGACCGGCGCCCGGACGGCCACTTAAAATGCTCATAAATGTCCGTTAACCGAGGAAGTGCCTTGCGGATCAAGATCGAACAGTCCAACGCAGCAGCCATCGAGAAGGCCATTTCGGCCGTGGCCGGCAAGAAGACCCGCTGCATCCATCAGGTCAGTGACGTGATCTGGGCCGCCCAGACGGCCGAGCGGAAGCTCGAGGAATTCGGCCTCCAGAAGACCTGCCGCGCAGGCGCCACAGCCCGGGCAAACCTCGCCGGACCGGGCAAGTCCTACGGCTACAGCCTCGAGGGCACGAGCATCGCCCTCCAGCGTCTCGCGGCCGGCTGGTATCTCACCGACGTCACCCTGCAGCGGATCTACCCGGGCGGCCCGGAACGGATGGATATCCTCATCGACCCCTCGCAGATCGAAGCTGCCCTTCAGGCGAAGCTGCGCAACCTCCGGATCAGCGCGAGGACGCCCGCTCCGACCCAGGCCGCGGCCTGACAGAAGAGCTCGCGAGCCGCCGAAAACGCCCTTCCCCGAGCGCAGGCGGCTCGCGACGCAAACCAGCACGGCCATCGTGCCTGCGATCAACCCCCTGTTGCGCCCCCCGCGGCACAATCTCTCTTCAAGGAACAGACATGTCCACCCATTACGGTTCTTCCGGGCGGAGGCGGCCGAACGCCACTCCCGCGACCTTGCCTGCGCACCCTGCCATGCATCTGGAGGCCCGGCTGCAGGACCTCGACCGCCTTTGGCAGCGGCCGGACCGGGCGCTCCCTCCCGCAACGGCGCACCACTCCTCCACGGCCGCCCTGTCCGCAGCCCCCCTGTCGCATCTGCTGGCGTGCAATGACCTGGGTGCCGCCCTCTGCCAGCATTCCGACAAGCTGAGCCATGCCGATCTGCGTCTCGTGAGCGAAGATGCGGGCTCCCCGCCGCCCGGATCGGTGCAGCTGGACAAGGTTCCGCGCCGGGCCCCCCGGACGCTCTTCCATCTGCACGAATACGGGTTTCCGACAGATCTCTGGTCCTACCGCGAAGGGAACAACATTCGCTTCTTCGTGGCCGCCTACCGCAGCTTCCTGAACATCACGCTGCTGTTCTACTGGACCTGCCATCGGCTCGAGGACGGCAAGCTCGCCTGGTATCGTACGCCCCCGGCCCGGGAGAGGCTCTACGCCCTCGACCGGCTTCTCGCGGCCCCCGGCCAGCCGGTCGTCTTCTGCCTCGACGAAACGAGCCTTGCGGCGGCGGAACGCGCCTTCCCGGACCGCATCGCCACGACCGGAAGTCTCCGGAGCGACGGGGCCGGAAAACATTTCACGCCTCTTGCAGGCCGTGACGTGGTCATCATGGCCGGCCGGAAGCGACCCTGCCGGGCGGAGGTTCGAGAGATCCGGGAGGCCCTCATGACTGTCGGCTGCAGGGTCGCCGAAGACGTCCTGCCCGCCCGCGGCCCCCGCCGCGCAAGAAAAGCAGCCGCACAGAAGCCGTCCTCGCGAAGCGCCCTTCCCGGCGCAGGTCAACTCGCAAATTGCGACTCCTGAGCCGGGCCATCCCCTCACCTGACGAGGCAGGAGGACAGGGGCTCGACGGCGCGCCCCGATCCCGGCGAGGAATCCGGGGGCCCGGCCGCCGAACCACCCCACAGGACGAGAGCGCGCCGGCTCTCGTCCATCCGGTGCTGGCAGGGCAGCCCCGGCCTGACGGTTCGGCAGCCGGGGACGGCTTCGGCGGCTTCCGAGCCATGAACGCCCCGCCATGCTGCCAGTCGCGATCGCCTTGCCGAAGTCATTGCACAGGCAGACCAGCCGGTCTCCCGGGCAGGGAAGAAGGCCCTGACGGCCGAGGTGCTGATCTTGCCCTGGCAAAGCCCGTAGTGAGCGGTATATACTACATGTATATATCTTGGCGCGGTCGGATGGAGGTGCAGAGGTGGATCGGGGATCGGTCTTCATGAACAACCGGACACAGGCCATCCGCCTGCCAAAATCAGTTGCCTTGCCGGAAGGCACGCGGAGCGTCGACATCGTCCGGCTGGGCAGAGCCTGGCTCATCGTGCCGAGCCAGGACAGCTGGGCCCAATGGTTCGATGAGGTCTCTTCGAGTGAAGACTTCATGGAGCGCCGGAAGCAACCGGACGCCGATGAGCGCGACGATCTCTGATGCTGCGCTACATGCTCGACACGAACATCCTGATCTACACGATCAGGAACCGGCCCGGCGAGGTCAGGGCAAAGTTCGAGGCCCATCACGGGACCATGTGCATCTCGGCCGCAACCGCGATGGAACTGATATACGGTGCGCAGAAATCGCAGGCCGTCGAGCGCAACGTGGCGGCGGTCGAGGGACTCCTCGCGCGCCTCGACATTCTGGATCTCGATCTGGCGGCTGCCCAGCATGCCGGGGAGATCCGGGCGCAGTTGGCGCAGGCAGGGACGCCCATCGGGCCGTTCGACGTGATGATCGCGGGACACGCGCGATCTAAGGGCCTGGTCCTCGTGAGCAACAATACGCGGGAATTCGAACGCGTCGACGGCCTGAGACTGGAGAACTGGGTTCAGTCGTCCTGAGGAGCAGCGTGCCTGCTCCTGGGGACCGGGTCCAGGCGAAACAGAGGCAAGCGCCAGCATGGGGTTTGGCGTTGACGGCTCACCGCGGCGCGTCCGAGAGCGGTGGCTCCTGCATCGAGGTCGAACATCCGGGCGGCATACGCCTGATGCTCGATGTCGGCTCTCCGCTGGCCGCGCCAGAGGGTACAGCGGGTCTTCTTCCGGTGACACTCGACCGGAAGAGGCTTGCCACCGAATGCGCCAGCATCCTCAAAATAGCCAGAGAAGGTCATCCGGACGCCTGACCGGGCGGCCCTACTTTAACCGTCAAGGAGTACGATCATGGACCGCTTGCATGGAAAGACCGTCATCGTGACCGGAAGCGCCGTCATGGGCGAGGCCGACGATATCACCTGGGCCGTGGTCTATCTCGCCTCGGACGAGGCGAAGTTCGTGACCGGGGCCGATCTGGTTGTGGACGGCGGCTACACCGCGCGATGAACCGGCCGATGCTCCTTACGGACCCGCACAGCCGCCCCGCCGAAGCCTGCCTTGAAGCCCTCGACGTTTGCCCCAGTGGCCTCACCGACGCCGAAGCCGCCGCCCGACTGGCGCGCCACGGTCCGAACCGCCTGCCCGAGGCGCGCACGCGCGGCCCGGTCCGACGCTTCCTCGCCCAGTTCAACAATGTGCTGATCCATGTGCTGCTCGTGGCCTCGGTCGTGACGGCTGCGCTGCAGCACTGGGTCGACACCGGCGTGATCCTGGCGGTCGTTCTGGCCAATGCGGTCATCGGCTTCATCCAGGAGGGCAAGGCGGAATCCGCCATGGCAGCGATCCGCGGGATGCTGGCCCCCCACGCCGCCGTCCTGCGCAACGGACGGCGCGTCTCGATCGACGGCGCTCATCTCGTGCCCGGCGACATTGTCCTGCTGGAGGCCGGCGACAAGGCCCCGGCCGACCTGCGCCTGATCGAGGCGCGCGGCCTCGCGGCGCAGGAGGCGATCCTGACGGGCGAGTCCGTCCCGGTCGAGAAGGCGACCTACCCCGTCGCGGCCGATGCCCCGCTCGGTGATCGGCGCTCGATGCTCTGGTCGGGCACGTTGGTAACGCAGGGCGCGGCCCGCGGCGTCGTCACCGCCACCGGCGCCGCAACCGAGATCGGGCGGATCGGCGGCCTCCTGGCGGGGGTGGAGCAGCTGACCACGCCGCTCGTCGCGCAGATGGACCATTTCGCGCGCTGGCTGTCTTTCCTGATCCTGCTCGTCGCGGCCCTTCTCCTGCTCTGGGGCTATTTCGTCGGCCACATGGTGTTCGTCGATCTGTTCATGACCGTCGTCGCCATCGCCGTGGCCGCCATCCCCGAGGGCATGCCGGCGGTGATGACGATCACGCTGGCGATCGGCGTTCAGGCCATGGCACGGCGCAACGCCATCGTGCGCCGCCTGCCGGCGATCGAATCCATCGGCTCGGTCTCGGTCATCTGCACCGACAAGACCGGCACGCTGACGCGCAACGAGATGGTGGTGGTCGCCGCGGAAACGCCCCAGGGCGCCTTCCGCATCGCCGGCGAGGGCTATGCCCCCAGCGGCGAGATCACCCCTCCGGGCGACCTGACGCGGCTGGCCCGCGCGGCCGCGCTGTGCAACGACGCGGCCCTGCACGACCGGAGCGGCGTCTGGTCGGCCGAGGGCGACCCGATGGAGGGGGCGCTGCTGGCCTTCGCGGGAAAGGCCGCCAGTGGCCCTGCCGCGACCCGGCTGGATGCCATTCCCTTCGACAGCCGCCATCGCTTCATGGCGGTGCTGACGGAAGGCTCCGGGGGCCGGATGATCCATGTGAAGGGCGCGCCCGAACGCGTCCTGAGCATGTGCCGCGATGCAGACCATGCCCACTGGCACGACCGCGCCGAGGCGATGGCGCGGCGTGGCCTCCGTGTGCTGGCGCTGGCGGAGAAGCCCGAGGACAGCGCCCACATTGACGCGGCCGTGCTGGAAGGCGGGCTCTCCTTCCTCGGTCTCGTCGGGCTGATCGACCCTCCGCGCCCCGAGGCCGTGGCCGCCGTGGCCGAATGCCGCGCCGCCGGCATCCGGGTCAAGATGATCACGGGCGACCACGCGGGCACTGCCGCAGCCATCGCCGCGCAGATCGGGCTGGAGAACCCGCATCGTGTGCTGACCGGGGCCGACCTCGACCGGCTGGACGAGGCGCAACTGGCGCTGGAGGTGCAGGGCGTCGACGTCTTCGCCCGCACCAGCCCCGAGGACAAGCTGCGCCTCGTCACCGCGCTGCAGGCAAACGGCCTGTCGGTCGCCATGACCGGCGACGGGGTGAACGACGCGCCTGCCCTGAAGCGCGCCGACGCCGGCATCGCCATGGGCCTCAAGGGATCCGAGGCGGCGAAGGAGGCCGCCGATCTGGTGCTGGCCGACGACAACTTCGCCACCCTCGCGGCAGCGGTGCGCGAAGGGCGCACCGTCTACGACAACCTCAAGAAGGTCATCAGCTGGACCCTTCCCACGAATGCGGGCGAGGCGCTGGTGGTGATTACCGCGTTGGTGGCGGGCATGGCTCTGCCCATGTCCGCGGTGCAGATCCTCTGGATCAACCTGATC
The DNA here is from genome assembly GCF_000012905.2 of Cereibacter sphaeroides 2.4.1. Classification (NCBI taxonomy): domain Bacteria; kingdom Pseudomonadati; phylum Pseudomonadota; class Alphaproteobacteria; order Rhodobacterales; family Paracoccaceae; genus Cereibacter; species Cereibacter sphaeroides. Next base: position 34,860 of record NC_007489.1, read on the forward strand.
ACCGGCATCACCCTGGGCCTTGCCCTTGCGTTCGAGCCGACCGAGAGGGGCACCATGGCCCGCCCGCCCCGCCCGCGCGAGGCGCCGATCCTCTCAGGCGAGCTGGTGTGGCATGTGGTGCTGGTGGCCGTCCTGTTCCTCGCTGCGGTCTTCGGCATGTTCACCTATGCGCTGGACAAGGGCTATGCGCTTCCGCTCGCCCAGACCATCGCGTTGAACACGCTGGTGGTGCTGGAGATCTGCCATCTCTTCTTCATCCGCAACATTCACGGCACCTCGCTGACCTGGGCCGCCGTGCGGGGGACGAAAGTGGTCTGGATCGTGGTGATCGCCATCACCCTGGCGCAATTCGCCGTCACCTATGTGCCGTTCCTGCAGCGCATTCTCGGGACTGAGGCGGTTCCGCTGGCGGACGGGCTGCTTGTCGTTGCCGTCGGCGCGATCTTTCTGGCCATCGTCGAGATCGAGAAGCAGATCCGGCTCGGTCTCAGGCGGACCAAGGGAGAAACGAAGGGGTGAGATACTCCGGGGCAGGTCCACCTGCTCCCCTCTCCGTGAGCGCGAGACCGGCATGATGCAGCGGACCTTCCGCCTGCCGGCCGGAGTGGCCACCGAGGCCGTCGCCGCGCGCTACCAGAACGGCGTGCTGACGATCACCCTGCCAAAGACAGCCGATGCCCGGGAGAAGGAACGCAAGATCGAGGTTCAGGCCGCCTGACGCCCTGAGCTCGTTCCCCCGAGCGGCGGCCCGAGGGGCAGGAGTCTCGCTAGCCGAGACTCCTGTTTCTCAGGGAGGGGATGGCTTCCGCCCGAGTGGGCTGGGACGGAGCATGCCGAGGCTCGCAGGGCACCGCCCGGAAGCGGACGGTTCGCCCATGAAGGACAGCTTGAAGCGGGTCTGATACCGAGCGGAGCAGAAGGACACCCGACGCGCGGCTGCAACGGCAGTTGGTGTCTTACAGACATCTCGCCATCCGTCCACCAGACTGCGGTCACATAAGATGGGCGAGTCCAAGGGCGTGATCAACAGGGGTCATGCCTCAAGAAATCGTCCAGAGCCGTGATGAAGATGTTGTCTTCATAGAGCGCTTGCCCGCGGTCGCGCAGCGTGGTGGAGCAGTAGCGGCGATAGTCCGTGTCATTCCCCAAAGCGATCAACTTATTGATGTACTCATCGATAGATGCAGCCACAAATTCGTCTGCTTGCATCCTTTGGAGGATGGCCGATGTGTGCCTGCCCCTCATGAAGTCGCCCGGCATTGTAGCGAGGGGGAGGGCGTCCCGGACGGCCGCGAGACTGGTGTTGCCGCCGCTCCAGCCCAGGCTGTCTACGACGACATCCATCGACCGCATCAGCCGGTTGAAGTCTTCAGAGCTGCGCCGTGGCAGAAACAGGACAAATCTGTCGGCGTCGAGCCCGAAGCGCCGGAATGCGCCCTGTAGACGCTCGCGCAGGACGGCCGTCATATAGGATGGCTTGCCCTCGAGAAACACAAACAGCGCCTTCGGAACTTCCAATGCGATACGCGGGAACAAGTCGTCGTAGCGCGGAAGATACTTGAAGAGCGACTGCAGGCAGCCGTAGAGGATCCGGTCTTCCCGAAGTCGCGGCGCGGGTTCAGCCAGTCCCTGCTGGCATGGATCCAGATACAGCGCCAAGTTCGGCAGTCGCAAGAGCCTCTCGCTGTAGTGCGCCTGCGCGCCCTCTGGCTCCATCAGGTCGCTGGAGAGGAAGAAATCCATTTGGGTCGAACCGGTAGTCACCGGATGTCCCCATGCAGTGAATTGCGTCCGGGCAATGCGATGCAGTGACAGGATGCGGCTGACACTGGTCATTCCGACGTCCGGCAGCATGAGGAAGTCCAGATCGTCCGCCCGCATGACGTTCACGACCGTCTCGAATGCCATCGGGTCGAAGCGCAGAGTGCGATGCGTCCCCAGAGCCGCAAACCGGCGCGAAAGATCATCACTTTCCGACTGGAAGCAATAGGTGAAGAACTCGTAATCGGCCTTGGGCAAGTGGCTCAACCAGCCATAGGCCCAGTTCGCAGCGTTGTGGTTTCTCAGGAAGTGCGAAGCGATACCAAGCCGGATCCGGTGCCGGCCTCCGGGTCTGTGCGCCGGGGGCGTGTTCAAGATGCCGAGGAGCTGCGTCAGGACAGTCGACAGGCGCTCCATCAAAGGCCGGTCGTTCTGCTGGTGGTAGGCGATGTAGAAGCCGGTGATCTTGGTCGCCGCGCGCCGCATCACTGCCCGCTCACCCATTTTCTGCGGGTCCGTATCTTCCAAACGTTGCGCCAACCCCGCCAGAACCTGCTCGATCCGGTTGCGCATGCGCGAGAGTTCCTCTTCCGAGCGGAAGATGGCCGGCTGGCACTCGATGGACAGCAGGTTCACGCATTCCTCGACCCAGGCGCCGATGCCGTGGAGATTGAGCGCCGCAGCCTGCAATTCCTGCCGGTAGCAGGACAGGGCAGCATCCATCTGCCCCATTTCCTTCAGCGTATTTCCGAGGTTTGCGGCAGCTTCTGCAAACTCGGGCTTCAGATCCAAGGCCCGCCTGTAGCTGTCGGCAGCCGCCTCGATCTGTCCGTCTGCCCTGAGCAGGATGCCGAGATTGTTGTGGGCTTCGGCGAAGGCCGGGTTCAGGTGGACTGCCTGCCTGTAGCTTGCCAGGGCTTCATCGAGGAAGCCAAGGTCTCTTAACGCCAGGCCGAGCATGTTGTGGGCTTCGGCGTACCCCGGCCGCAGGGCGATCGCCTGCCTCAGGCTCGCGATCGCCTCGCCGGGCCGACCCAGCTGCCGGAGCGCGGCGCCCAGGTTGTTATGGGCCTCGGGATAGTGCGGCCTCAGATGCAGCGCCCTGCGGTAGCACGCGCTCGCCGACTCGAGTTCCTCGCCCTCGCTCAGCGCACAGCCGAGGTTGTAATGCGCCTCCGCATAGGCGGGCTTGAGCTTCAGAGCCTCGCTGTAGCATCCGATCGCCTCCTTCAGGCGTTCTTCAGGGCACGGTGCGCCTTGCCCTTGTGGGGCAATCAGAGATGAAAAGCTCATTTGGCCTTCACATTGAGCCCATATGCACTATCTTGAGAGCAATGGAGGCCGATATGCACGTTGCAGAGAAAATCCGGGAACCTGCCCAGATCAACGCCGTGGCGTTGAAAGCCTATGCCCGCATTGCCCAGGCCTGGGGCCTCAGCCTGAAGGAAGCGGCCGGCCTCGCCGACATGTCGGAAAGCACATGGAAGCGCGCCAGGAAGCCGGATTTCGCAGGAGAACTGACCAAGGATCAACTCCTTCGGCTGAGTGCCGTGATCGGCATCTACAAGTCGCTCGAACTCTACTTCTCCGAACCCCTCGCCAGATGCTGGTTCATCACCCCAAATACCGGGCCGCTGTTCGGTGGCAGCCGTCCAGTAGACACCGCCATCGAAGGCGGGCTGCCGCAGATCCTCGCGGTGCGGACCTATCTTGACGCCTTGCGCGGTGGGGCATGAGGCAGACGGACATTTCCGATCGCGCTCTCGTGCGCCTCCTGCCCGCCACTTACCACAAGCCGCCTGCCCTGCGCGGTCTCGTCGATACCGATGATGAGTTGGATATCCTGGCCCAGATCGAAGGCCTGACCAGCGGCCGCCTCCTGGCCGAGCGGGGCCGCAACCCGCATCTGGACCCGCGGGAGCTTGCCTGGCAGCGGCGCAGCCGTGATCTGCGCATCTACGGCAACAGTCATGTCAACGCGGCCTTCACCTACACGCGAACCGGCGGAAACCGCTTCAACACCGAGGAGCGCGGGGCCTGGTACTGCGCATGGGACGTGATGGTCTCCGTCAGTGAAGTGGCTTGGCACCGGACGCGGGAACTGGGCTTCATGGGCAGCTTCACTGACAGCGCCCGCTATGTGGAACTGCTGGCAGATTTCATCGGGGTCTTTGACGACCTCACCGATGAGCCGGGTCATCCGGTGCTGCATCCGGATCCGGCTGTCGGCTATCCGGAAGGCCAGAGCCTCGCCCAGCATCTGCGCCGGGCCGGATCCCGCGGGCTCATCTACCCATCGGTGCGGGCCCCGGCACCCGGAGGGAACTGCCTGGTCTGCTTCGACCCGCGCGCCATCCAGAACGTCCGTCCGGGGGCATCCTGGGATCTCGTCTGGGACGGAACCCCGCACTACTCCATCATGGCGGTCGCCGCAGAATGACGGTGGCATTGCGTCGAGGGGACTTGCCCGCTGATCAGGCACGACTTGTGCGCCTTGAACTGGTCGAGCGCAGGTCGCTGCTCATGTCATGAAACCGGTCGCCGCCGAACCGTCGCGCGGCCGGGCTGGGCGACCCAGCATCACCCATCCTTTTTCCGATAATGGCGCGGCTCCCGGCAGAAGGCAGATGCTACGCTTCCGGCAGCCGCCGAGGTGACCCCTAACCACCTCGGACGGTCAGGCCGCAGGATCCGTGGTTACGTGGACACCCTGCGGCCGTCACTCCTCCGGCCAGTCCAGGCCCGACCGGCACGGGCCGCCGCGGGATCGATGAATATGCCCGCTCAGCACACATGCGGAACGCATGGCGATTGTGGGAAGCCCCTATGCGACTGAGGTAGGCGCCTGGGGCACTGATCACCGAATTGCTACGTCAACTCGCCCCATGGTGCTTGTTATGCTGCCGTCAGCCTATGGAGCCGCTCGCCCCGCGGCCGCCAGAGGTCAGGTCGCAGGGTGCGCGGGAGGCCCACGCAGTCCTGCGGCCGCCTCAATCGGGTGGCCCAACTGGGGCATCAGAGCATGTGGCGGTGGCGCTTGCGTTCCAGGATTTCCCGGAGCGCTGAAGCCTTCAGTCGATATTCTTCGATGATGGCCGCCTTGGTCTCCTCATCGGGGCGCACCTCCGCTCCGAACCATAACATGCCGTTCTCGACAGCGATGGCAATTCCCTCCGCGACATTGATCTCCTGCTCAAGCCACGCCAGATAAGAGTTCGAAACATTCGTCATTCATGGCTCCTGCAAAACTCACCGTACAAACTGGCGCAACCGGAATCACCACCACATCAATGCGGCGCCGGTCACCTGCCCTTTTATCCCAGGCGGATACGACGCAAAAGCGCAACGCGCCTCAGACAATCCGGAACCGTGATGCTGTATCGGTCATCGCCCCGGCATCCGGACGCAGCAGCGGCCCTTCCGGCAAGCAGAACGGGCGCCAGTTCCAGAGCCAGAATTGCGCAAGAGAGGCCCGGTCGGCCCGAAATGGGCATCTGCAGCGATCTCGGCACGAGATAGACTCGGATTGCAGCTACGCCAGAAATTCTCGAACCGATTTTAGCCCATTTCCCGAAGTGTCCGCTGGGTTGGAAAATTCAGCCCTGAATTCGGTCTCCGCCTTCCGCCGGAGACCGTCGGATGACGCATCTGCGCGTGGACGGGGACATAGGGATCGAGGCGACGCTGCGGATCGTGGAGCTTCTCGACAAGGAGCGCACCTCCTGACAGGCCTGTGACGGCGCTCCCGGTGCGGCTACAGGCCTTTTCGCCTTGGCGCCGAGAGGGCAGCCAGCAGCCTGCGTTCCACCATCTGATGGAAAAGGGCGCCCAGCACGACGGCGAAGGCGGTCAGAAGGAAGAGCGTGGCAAGGGGCGGCATCCACACCTGCAGTCCCAGCATTGCCATCGGAACCGCCAGGATGTTCATCGCGGGCAGGTGGATGAGGTAGATGGCGTAGGAAGCGTTTCCGAGAAACACGCACCAGGCCGGAGCGGTTGTCCGGGCTCGCGCAAGTGCCGCGATCACGGCTGCGGCCACTATTCCGTAAGCCAGGCATCGCAGCGGCAGCGGCCAGACGACCAGGTACTGCTCGCTCAGCCCGACGAGCAGGAACCCCGTGCTCCCGGCAATGATCAGCGGCCAGGTCCCGCCTGCCGGCAGCCGGCGGTAGCATCCGGCAACCAGTACTCCGATCACGAAGAGCACGTTGTAGGGCGAGAACAGAAATTCCATGGGATACCAGGAGGAGGGGCTCACCATCTGCACGAGGGTGCCGATCATCCAGATCGTGAAGAGGCCGAGGCCGATCTCGAAGGCGATGATGAACAGCAGGAAGAGCATGTAGAACAGGATCTCGTGCTTGAGTGTCCAAGCCACCGGAAGGAGGGGGCCCTGCGGAGCGGGAAGCAGCAGAAAATCCCGCAGAAGGGCCGAGGGGGCGAGGCGGTCCTCATCGACCAATCCGTCTGCTGCGGCATAGAGCAGAACAAGCCCGCTCAGCACGATCCAGTAGGGCGGATAGATCCGCAGAAAGCGCTTGCGCAGGAAGCGGCGCGCCCGCTCCGGCCTGCTGAAGTCGGCGGCATGGATATGCGCAATGATGAAGCCCGAGAGGACGAAGAAGAATTCGACGCCCGCATAGCCCATCCCGAAGCCGCGCCACACCATCGCTCCGTCGTAGAGCCGCAGCGGGAGGACGAAATTGTTGGCGTGAAACAGCACCACGCCGATGGCTGCGATCATCCGGCACGCCTGAAGGCCTTCCAGGCGCTGCGGAGGCCGCTGTCCGGACCAATGCACATCACAAGAACCACGCATAACATCAAACCTGACAACATTATTGCAAAAAAAGGCGGCTGCCTTTCGCAGGATCGGCCTTCCGCGCTGAAGTATGTCAATCTGTAATCTGGCTCGGACGGGCAACTCGGGCAAGTTCACGAGCGTCGAGTGGCCAGATCCCGCCACCTTCCTGAGACGGGAAGCTCGAAAGGCTTGGGTGCGGGCGATGATTTACGTCGGCCATCGCCCCGGCATCTGGACGCCGCAGCGGCACTTCAGGTGTGTGGGTATGCGCGGCGGCCCCGTAAAAAGGCGCTGGTTCGAGAGGCCCGGTCGGTCCGGAATGCCGCATCTGCAGCGATCTCGGCATGGGATAGGCTCGGATTGCAGCCAAGCCAGAAACTCTCGAACCGATTTTAACGCATTGCGCGCAATACGTGCTCGGTCCGAAGGCAGGCTTGGCGTCGAGAGCGCCCACGGGATTGAGAAACTAGATGAAAAACCTGACTTTGATTGGCATCGCAGCCGCTCTTGCACTGGCTGCCTGCGAGCCGGTGCAGAAGCTGGAGGATTATCGTCCGGTCGTGGATCCGGAAAAGACGAACGCCCAGAAGTACGAAAAGGACCTGGCCGCGTGTCGGGGCATCGCCCTGAACCTCGAGGCGGACTACAAGGCCCGGCAGGAGAAGGAACTCGGAAAACAGATGGCCATCGGCATCCTCACCGGAGTGGTTCTTGGCGCGGCCGTGGGGCATAATACCGGCTACCAGGGCGACTATGTGGCCGCGGGAGCTGTTGCTGGTGCTGCCGCCGGGGCCGGTTCCGGAGACTATACCCATGACCTCGTGACCTACGGACCGCGTCGCGTCGTCGATCGCTGCATGTCGGGCCGCGGGCACGTCATCCTGAACGACATCGGCCGCGGGTAGCTCCTGCAGAGGCCCCACAGTCGCCGGCCCGCCGCGAACGGCAGCGGGTCGAAACTGTTTCATCCGAGTGCGGGCCTGCCCGGCTTCAGCGTCGTCGCGAGAGAGGCCAGTATCCGTGATCCGGGGATGCCGGTCCTCCACCCTCCTGCGAGGGATCAGACCAGAGCGCGAGAACGAGTAACCTGCGATCCCCCCTTGCGGGATCTGATCGAAGCCATTCCCGTCGCCTTGTCCGTTCCCCTCCGACCGAGGCCCTCGAGCGCCGGGGCTCTGGCACGATGTGGGAAGACGGGACGCGGCCGCCCTCAACCGCACGGCATGAGGATCCGGCCCGGGAGGCGGCGGCGGTTTGGCCGCTTTGCCGCTTTGCTTTTCTCCCGATCCTGAGCGGAGAGAGAAGGGTTCCCTGGAGAGAGCGGGTGGAGACGTCAGCGCCAAACCGCCAAATCGGCAGCGGGCTCTCTAGTCTCCCGACTGCGGGCGGTATCCGGTGTCGTAGCGGTAGCGATAGCCGTATCCATAGCCGTACCGGCCCGACCCGCGTTGGGGGCGATAGGCGTTGAGCACCGCACCGGCCGGCTTCACGCCGGCCCCCTGCAGCTGGCGGATGAGGGCCTCCACCTCGCCCAGGCCGGTGACGTCGTGACGGACGACGGCGATGGTGGCGCCGACCGCCCGGCCGATCACCACAGGGTCGGTGACGGCCAGCACGGGAGGCGCGTCGAAGATGCTCAGATCGAAGCGGCGGTCGAGCTCGGCCACGAGCTCTGCAAGGCGCGGGCGCATCAGCAGCTCCGAGGGGTTGGGCGGAAGCTGGCCCGTCGAGAGGAAAGCCAGCCCCTCCACCGGCCCCGGCCGCAGCAGCTCATCGAGCTCCGCCTCGCCCGCCAGATATTCGGCAAGGCCGGGCGTGCCCTTCGCCACCGCGAAATAGCGCCGCAGATGGCCCCGCCGCAGGTCGGCATCGATCAGGCAGACGCTCTGGCCGGCCTGTGCCGCCACCACCGCGAGATTGACGGAGGTGAAGGACTTGCCGGCGGCAGGCGCCGAGGAGGTGAGCGCGATCGACCGGCTGCCCGCGTCGAGCATCCCGAAATGCAGGCTCGTGCGCAGCGACCGGATCCCCTCCACCGTCGCGGAGTTCGGATCCGACAGCGCGAGGATCGGCAGCAGCCCCCGGCCCTTCCGGTTCCCCACCGCCGCCGGCGCAAACAGGACCGTGGCAAATACCGGCAAGCCGAGCCGGTCGAGCTCCTCCGGGCCCCGGACGCTGCGGCGCAGCCAGGCCCGCCCCAGCACGAGGCCGGTGCCCGAGAGCGCCCCCAGAAGCAGCGCCAACGCGAGCGTGCGACCGCGCCGGGGCGCAACCGGCTCAGGCGCCGTGCGGGCCCCGTCGACGATGCGGACATTGCCGATAGTGCTGGCCTTCACCACGCGCAGTTCCTGGGCGCGGTTCAGCAGCTGCAGATAGACCTCCTGCGCCACCTCCAGATCGCGGGTGAAGTTGAAGACCTCGCGCTGGGTCTCCGGCAGATTCGACACCTCCTTGCGCAGTGCCGCCAGCCGCTCCTCGAGCCGCCCCCGCATCGCCAGAAGCCGCTGGTAGGTCGGGTGGTTCGACGTGTAGCGGTTGGCGATCTCCTCCTCCTGATCGGCCAGCTGGCGCAGCTCGGTCTCGATCGCGCTGATCTGGGTCAGCAGGCTCTGGCCCTCGAAGCCGAGGTCGATCGCCTGCTGGGCCTGGCGGTAGGCGTTCAGCCGGTCCTCCGCCGCCCGGACCGCCTTCTGCGCCTCGGGCAGCTGGCCCTCGATGAACTCGAGACTGCTTTCCGCCTCGGCCGCGCTCCGGGTCATGTTCTGGCGCAGATAGGCCTCGGCGATGCCGCCGAGCGTCCGCTGCACTTCCGCCGGGTCCCGGCCCGTCAGCCCCACCTCGAGGATGGAGGATTGCTTGCCACGTTCGGCCACCGTGAGCCGGTCGCGCAGAGCCCCGATCGCCCCGGTCTCGTCGAGCTGCCGGATCACGAACTGGCGGCCCCGTACGCCCTCCAGCGCCCCGATCCTGAGCCCGAAGCCCCGGTCCGGAACGGCAAGCGGGCGTCCGACCTCCCCCGTCTCCTCGCGCCCGTCGGGCAGCAGGAGCGCGAACTGCCCCTCCCCCATCGCCGTCAGGAGGATCGGCTCTTCGACCCATTCGGGTGGCACCTCGAGCAGGTCGAGCCGGATCCGGCTGTCGCCCCGGTCGTAGCGGATCAAGCCCTCCACCTCCGGCAGTGGGAGCACGCCTGAGGCCACCGCCTGCCCCACCAGCGGCGCCCGTAGCGGCTTCGCCTCCCAGTCCAGGTGAAACGCCGCCACCGCCTCCCCCAGCACAAGGCGAGAACGCAGGATCTCCACCTCCGTCGCGCTGCGCGCCTCGCCTCCGGCCAACTCCGAAAGTGCCGTCGGCAGTGCAAGCGGAGAGGCCTTCTCCTCGAGCTGCAGCAGCGTATCCGCCCGGTAGGTCGGCGCCGTGTTCGCCAGCCACGCCAGCCCCAGCATCCCCGCCGCCAGCGTGGCGCTCCCGATCCAGAGCTTGCCGTGCCAGATCTGGCCCAGGAGCTGGCCGAGGTCGATCTCGTCCTCTTCGGGAGCCGCGACCGGCTGCGGTCTCTCTGCCATCATTCCTCGATCCTCTCGCGCAGCCGCTGCGCCCAGGCATCGGCCGCCGCAGACAGTCGTACAAATGTCGCCTCGTGGAACTCCGTCGAGCGGCCGTAGGGATCGGGGATCCCCGTGTTCCCCGTCCAGCGGTCAAAGAGCAGCGTCCGTCCGAAGAGCTGCGGCGCGCCCCGCCCGATCTGCTGACGGTGGTGGGGCTCCATCACCAGGATGAGATCGAAGCCGGTCCCCAGCGCCGAGGTGAACTGCCGCGCCACATGCCCCTCGAGCGAGACCCCCCGCGCCGCGGCCACCGCCAGAGCCTGCGGATCCGCCGGGCTGCCGGTCACCGCCGCCAGACCCGCCGACGCGATCCGCAGCTCCGGCAGACGGGCCTGCAACAGACGCTCGCCCGCGGGCGACCGGCACAGGTTGCCCACGCAGACGACGAGGATCGATGCCATCCTCACCGGTCAGTTCGCACCCAGACGGTCGACACTCCCCGCAGCCCCCACCGTCGGCAGCAGGTCGCTGATCGTGTCGTTCCACCGGCTGAGCGGCGCCCGTGTGACATAGACCACGTCGCTCGGCTGCAGCAGGAACCGCGTGCCCAGAAGCAGCGCCGTGGGCGAGCGGGCATCGAGCTGGAACACCGTCATCCCCGTCCCGCCCTTGCCGCGGAAGACAAAGACCCCGCGTGCATCCGCCCGACGCTCGAGGATCCCGCCCTGACGGGTCAGAGCCTGGGTCAGGGTGAGCGGCTCGAGCGAGAGATCCACCGCCGCAGGCTTCACGATCTCGCCCAGAAGATAGGCCTCCTCCGCCCGTCGCCGGGGAACCGTCACAATGTCTCCGGGCCGCAGCACGGGGTTGTTCTGCCCAAGGCCCGCACTCAGAAATCCGTCCAGATCCACCCGGTAGGACTGGCCGCCCCGCCGCACCGTCACGCGGCGCGTGTCCGCAGTCTCCGTCAGCCCCCCCGCCGCGTTGATCGCATCGAGCAGCGTCAGCGCCACCGTCGTGAGCGGCTGGCGGTTCGGGGTCTCCACCTCCCCCGTCACGCTCACCGCCTGCGACTGGAACCCCAGCACCCGCACATCCACCTGGGGATCCGGAACGAAGGCCGCCAGCCGCTCCCGCAGCTCCTCGCGCACCTCCTCCGGCCCCCGGCCCTCCGCCCGGATCGAGCCCACATAGGGATAGACGATCGTGCCGTCCGCCTGCACCCGGAAGCTGTTCTCCCCGGCCTTCGCCTCCGGCCCGGCCGGCATCGTCAGTTCTGGGTGATCGAAGACGACGATGCCGAGCAGATCCCCGCTCCCGATCCGGTAGGCCCACCTCCCCACCTTCGGAAGAGCCGTCGCCCGGTGCGGCTCGGCCGGCCGCTCGAAGCTCGAAATGTTCGACGCATCGAGCCGGATCACCTGCACGTCCGAAGGCAGCGACGCCTGCGCCCTCTCCGTCACCGGAAACCGCACATGCCCCTCCGAGCAGCCCGACAGCAGGGCGAGACTGCTCGTCAGGGCCAGGATCGTTCGGCGCGCCACTCCCGGCATGTCCCATTCTCCGTTCCCGCCTCGGCCCCCGGGCCCGGCTGTTCATCCCCGGATGAGCGGGGCCTCCGCGGCCATTCGGAGGCCCCAGGGGAGCCGCAGACCCGCCCGCAAATCAGCAAGGCCGCCGACAAATCCCGGTCAAAGCCAAATCACAATCCAGTCCGGATCGAAATACGATCCAAAGTTGCAAAAGACATCTCCAACGTAGTGCGACAGAAAACCTCACCAGGACAGATGCGGACGATGCGGCGGTGGCGTGAGCCTCGTCGGCAAGGACAGAGCCAAATCCTCGACATGATCAAAGCCCGACGGAAACTGATCGAGGTGGCGCAGCCGAAGAATACTGCCCGTGCCGCGGGAAAACAATCCACTGCTCGGTAGCCTTGCAGATTCGGGCCTCCTCCCCTTCATTCTTGTCGCCCATGCGACGATCATCTTCACCTATATCGTCTCAACAAGCTCTTTGCCCGGATGGGCGCGGATGGCGCCTCGCATGGAACAGAGAAGACGGTTACCCCGAAATCGAGCGCCCGCATCGGCTTTGCGGCCCGTTCGATGAAACGGCAATTTCTATCGCAATTTCGGCAAACGCGACAAAAAGGTCAACAATCCGCGAATGTGTCGACATGAGGCTCTCAGCCTTTTGGGCTGACCCAGAACCACGCTACCAACACGCCATCTCTGCCCAGCGTCCCTCAGCGCACTCCGCCCGCTTCACGGATTTCACGTTCTCACTTCCGCGCCAGAGAGAACAAATCCATCTTCTAAGGTTAGACGGCGGTTGTATCAGGGGCAAGATAATACTGAAATCTACTCCCCTTACAATCGGCGAACCGGAGGTGCTGCACCGGCCTCGACCAATGTCGTCTTCCCCTGGATGATCTCTACCACGAGCGCCGTCTTGCGCTTCGCCGTCCACCGCTTGATCGGGTCGTCCATCGTCACACTCATCGCTACCTTACTCCTTGTAGCATGAGCAGGTTCTCACTGGGTCGATTCATCCCTCCTAGTGGACGGACACGATCCGTGCCTCGATCTCCTCCGGCAGGTTGATGATCCGCAGCGATTCCGAAACCATCGCGCTGCCCGCCCGTGTCGTGCGGCGGCATCCGCGAGCGGGTTTGCCTGACGCGGGGCCTTGATCATTGCGGCCTTCAGCCCACCTCGCGGCTGCGCGTAGAACGCGGCGTGGATGGTCTCGTGGCTGACGCGGGCCGAGGTGTCTGTAGCGCGCCCGCTGCCGCTCTGGTGCCGCCAAGAGCTCGATGGTCGCATTCGCATGGGCGAGGTCGTGCTTGGCGTGCGCGATCTGAGCTTCGTAGGCCTTGATCTGCCCGAGGATCTCGGCGCGCCTCAGCTTCAATGTCTGGACGATAAGGGGAAATCCCCCATCCGCCGCCGAAATGACGACCCGACCGGCAGCACGGGTTCGGTGAATAAGCTAAAACATACTCCGCATTTTCAAGCGAACAGCCGGCAATCCGCAGTTTATAGTCCATGGTTCGAGATCCTTCGTCGCTGTGCTACCGAGCCCAAGCACTGCACCCTCGCCGATACTGACGCCCGGGCCAACTGTTGACTGAGCAGCCACCCAAGCTCCATCACCGATTGATATTGCGCTCGTAATTAGGTCAAATGTCGCGCAGCTCCAATTGTGACTGCCGGTGCAGAGGTAAACGCCTTGGGAAATGCAAACGTTGGAGCCAATTATAACCGGCGCCAGGTTATCAATCCAAACGTCTTCTCCAATCCAACTGTTGTCGCCAACTCGGAGTCGCCAAGGAAACTTCACTCTCGTTCGTGGCTTGATAACAACACCTTCTCCAATGTAGGCGCCAAACAACCTTAGGACGCTTCTTCGCATTGCTGAGCCAGGAAGCCAAGACGCGAAGAAAATTGCCTGCACTACCGTCCAAAGGCCCTCTCGCCATTTGGCCGCGCCACGCTCAAAACCGTCATTGTTAAAGCGTGAAAGATCAGGTTGGCCTTTGCTCATTATTTACCTCAATATCGTGGTCGCCCGGGCAATAACCCGTTCTGGGTCATATACAGCAATGCCGGATCCGGCCATTATGCCCTGTCAGTACTAAATGATGACATCACGTCGTTTAGAAGGGGGCTTCCGTAATGGCACGGTCGTAGTCAAGGGCCATGGATTAACGTGAACCAAGCGCGACACAGTGGCCTGTTCGCGGGTCATAGGAGTTGCCATCGCGGAGACGTCAAGGATCGTAGAGGTGCCAGCGCAGGCCCACGTACCGACGCGAGAAGCGGTTCGGGTTTTGCCAGATGCACACTGGATGCCGACGTGTAGTACTAGTAGTACTAGTGTTCCTCACCTGACGGAGGATTCCCGTTTTCGGTGATATGTGTCATTGTTCGGGCATGAGACGCGATGACATCTGCCTTTATCTTGGCCCCGACGACCGAGCGCAGCTGGAAGCGCTGCTGACTGACCCAACACGCCCCGGAAGGTCGTCTGGCGCGCCGGTATCATATTGGCGTCAGCCGACCACTGCGGCACCAGCGAGATCATGCGGCGGGCAAGGACGTCGAAGCCGACGGTCTGGCGCTGGCAGGCGCGGTATCTCGACGAAGGCGTCGATGGCCTGAAGCGCGACAAGACGCGGCCTTCGCGGGTGCCTCCGCTGCCTCGGGAAACGCGCCTCAAGGTGATCGCAAAGACGGTGAAGGAGACGCCGCCGACGGCACGCACTGGAGCCGGTCGAGCATGGCCGCAGCCGTGGGCATCTCGCCGTCGAGCGTGGGCCGGATTTGGGCGGAAGCCGGCCTGAAGCCACACCTGACAAAGGGTTTCAAGGTGTCGAACGACCCGATGTTCGAGGAGAAGGTCACCGAGATCGTCGGCCTCTACCTCGATCCGCCGGACCGGGCGGTGGTGCTCTGCGTCGACGAGAAGTCTCAGATCCAGGCGCTCGACCGAACCCAGCCGTTCGTCGGCTTACGCGGCCCCACCGGGGCCACGCTCCTCCTCACCCGCTGAAGAAGGGGCGCGCGACCACCATGACCCACGATTACAGGCGGAACGGCACGACCACGCTGTTCGCCGCGCTCGATGTGAAATCGGGCATGGTCATCGGCGAATGCATGCCGCGCCACCGGGCGAAGGAGTTCCTGGCATTCCTGCGCCGCATCGACCGCGCCGTCCTGAAGCCGCGCGACGTGCATCTGGTGCTGGACAACCATGCGACCCACAAGACGCCCGAGGTGCAGGCGTGGCTGGAGAAGCATCCGCGGTTCAAGCTGCACTTCACGCCCACCAGCGCCTCGTGGATGAACCTGGTCGAACGCTTCTTCGCCGAGATCACGAACCGGCGCATCCGCCGGGGCAGCTACGAGAGCGTCGACGATCTCGAGAACGCGATCTACGACTACCTGCTGCTTCACAACAAGAAGCCGAAGCCCTTCGTCTGGACCAAATCGGCGCAAGACATCCTCACCCGCGAACGCCGCGCGCTGGACAAACTCGATGAAATCCGCGGAAATCGGTAACAAGCGTCAGACTCGGAACACTAGCTGGTTCAGCCCGAACAACGCGGAACGGCAGCCCATGCCTCACGTTAAAACGAAACTTGGAAGGTTATCCCCTTTTACTACCCAAGAATAGACCTCAAGCATGTTTGAAGCAAGTTTTTCTTCGCCAAAATCTTTCTCCATCCAAGCCCGGCCCTTTCTTCCCATTTCTCCCAACGCTCGCCTAGGCAGTTCCGTCGCTTGCAGTAGAGTCGCCCGGAGCGTCTGATCGTTCAAATCGATCCACCAGCCACACCCATACTCGCGGAGGCCTGACCAAGGAGCATTTCGCGTGGTGATTGCTGGTACACCGTGCGACAAAGCTTCGGCAACGACAAGACCGAAGTTCTCGGCATGAGTGGGAAGAATAAAGATATCCGCCCCAGCATAAAGCGAGCTCTTTGCTTCGCCGTGAATCGGCCCAAGCCACCGAACGCGGGAAACATTCAGCTTCCGCGCATAAAGTTGCATCTCTTTTGTGTGATTAAGCTCATCTGGTCCCGCTATAATGAGTTCCCAATCCGGGCGCGCATCCTCTACTGCAGCCCAAGCGCGAAGCAAATATGGGAGGCCCTTTTTCGGATGAATCCGACTAAGAAACAAAAGGCGGCGCATGCCCGGACGAGGATTCGAGCCGCCTTGTAAAGGTGGTATGCTAACACTATTAGGTACAACAGCAATTGGGTTCCGCAGCCCAAAAGAGCGGAGATGCTCAGCTTCCATCGTAGCCGTCGCTCTGAGGCAGAAGGCCTTTGCTAGATGCTGATCCTCGAACAGGTGGCGCACCAACGCCTTCTTCCAGCGCGAGTGATCCCTAGCCCAAGGGTCCAACATCCCCCTAGGTGTAATGACGTAAGGAGTGCCAAACCCTATATGATGCCGTAGATTGGCGAGCGATGGATAAGTCCAGATACCTTGGACGTCGACCACGTCGGGCCTAAGACTGGCCAACGTAGTTCCAATGTCCGGAGCATAACGAAAGGGCGTTCGCAACGGTTGTACGTGTGAGTGAACGTTTTGCCCCCAGCGAGAACCTGCACCTGGATCTTCTGGATCTTCAACACCGACGACATGGGTATCAACGCCTTTCCTTGTCAAACCGCGGGCAAGCGATGGAACAGACGAAGCTAATCCACCTGCGGCAGGTGAAAGAAGAGCCGTTACAAGTGCTACTTTCAAGTGCTCCCCCATAATGCTTGAGCATACCTTTCCAAGCTTTTGTTCTATAAGCGCGAAAGAATGTATATGGCCTTCATTCCGAGTTGACTACAGCGCGTCAACGAATACGCATCCTTGCGATTCTCGCTCCAAGTCGCTCGATCAGAATAATAACAACAAACCCGCAAAGAACCATCGCCAACTGCGTCAGTCGAAGATTAGTGAAGTGGAAATTGAATGCAGTTGTCAACGCGAGGAAAAACGATTTCGGGCCAAATCCATGACTTCGTGCTATTGCAAAGCCGGTTCCGATCACGATGCCTCTGATTGCGCTGAACAGCAGCGCTCCGATCAATCCGAAGTTCGCGTACCCATTCCCGTACGACTCCGGTGGCCAAGAGCTAGGATACATGAGGGAGAAAGGCAAAGATGGTACAACATGATAGCCTTCGGCGAGCGTTCGAATGTATACCCCCTCGTCAAGTGGCGGATTACCGTAAGGCCCCGGGATCATAAACCTAGCTATAAGATCTTTGAATGAGCTTCCTTGCCACTTTGGGTGATTGTCGAAGTAGTCAGTGATGAATAGATAGGTGTCTAAGTAACTGAGATTAGCGATCGTCGATACGGCGCCCGCTTTAAAATCTCCCGCCGAGCCAGTCTGGTTGTTTACACGCCATTCGAGCATCGCAGAGAAGAAGATCACGATTAACGCTGTTAAACCTACAGACGTAAGCGAGATTAACGGGATCTTGCGGACGTACTTTTGATAAGCAATCCAAGCAAACAACAGAATAAATATCGGGATCTTTCGTCCCCCGAAAACTGCCAGAAGGACAAACAAGGAGGAAACAATGAAGATCAAGAGTATGAGACGCATTCTCCGCTGACTGTGAACCCTGGTTGCATGTAGGATCGTCAGAAATATCGCGGGCGTCAGGAATATGTCGTAGACTCCAGTTCCCGCGAGAAGTTCTGCTCGGGATGCGATATTACCAATGATGTAGAAAAGGCCACCGGCGGCACTTAGCTTAACAATGACAAGCGCAACGCAGAAGCCGAATAATAGCAAAACTGTTGCAGGTGTCGACGTTTTTGCCTCTGAGGCTGCCGACGAAGAAGGGAGCCTACCTCTAAATGAGGCAGCAACAATGATGCCAAAAATCGTAAATAAAAGCGAAATTGCGTAGTACCCTGAGACTTTAGAAAGGCCCTCTCGAACGGGCAACGAAGTCAAATAAGCCACACGTGATCTGTCTGGGTCGATGGCCAGAATGGCATAGTACGGCAAGATCGTGACTGAACTCAAAATAGAAACTATGCGAACGGGGGCATTATAAAGTGGACGTCGACCCTCACAAGTCAATCCAATAGCGTGAACTAGGAAGAGAAGCAGCCCACCAAGCATACTATTGTAGCGTCCTTATTACTCGTGCCGGATTTCCAGCTACAACGCTGTTAGGCGGAACATCACTAGAGACAATTGCGCCAGCAGCAATCACAGAACCCTTCCCAATACGTTGACATTGAGGCAAAACAATCGCCCGGGCTCCGATCCAAGCGAGGTCGCCAATCTCTTTATAGAAACCCCGCGGTGGTGAGTGTGGATCAAATCCGTGACTATGCGTGTAGACTACCGCAGACTCGGAAATCACGACGTTGCGGCCGACCTTCAGACCGCCGGTGTAGTCGATCCGAACATTCATGTTTATTGAAACATCATCTCCAATATCCATGAAGCCGTTTTCGCTTTCGGAGACCACTATGCTTCCGCTGCAGATAATGCAGTTGGTCCCAAAGGAGATTTGTTTTAGATCTTGCAGCCACACGTTGTGCTGAACGCGACTGCCCTCGCCAAAGTGCTTGCATAGTGCTTGGGCTATGCCTGTTGCAAGTAGGCTTCTACTTTTATTTAAAACGGCGCGAGATAGGCGCAAGAGGCGGAGTAGGGCTACGCCGGCACCATATTGGATCAACTTCTTAATCCCTTGTCTCATTTCCGAAGATCAACCCCAAAACTGGATGTGCCGGTTCTGATTGGCCGACTTCCGATTGAACCCGAAGACATGGCCATGGCACGTTGCCCTGCCTATCAGCCTAACGATGAAGATGCAGAACCGATAAGACGGAAAAGATCAGACGAACTAAGTATCCTGCACAAACGCACGCTCCAATCATCCATAGGCTAAAATCGATAGGCGCTTCTCTTGCCACAGCAAAGAAAAGCACACTTGATCCTATTCCAATTAGCGGCGCCAAGAAGTATCTTGTGTGCTGATCAGAAACTATTAGCCCCTGACTCAGATATCCGCAGCTTGCCCAGAATAAGATTGCCAGCCCCACCATTAATATGCTTTCGCGCACAGCATCAGGTTCTGCATGGAAAACCAAGTCAAGAATTTGCGAGGGAAGAGATTGAATAGTAAGAGCCGTCAATACCGAAGCGACCAGCCCAAAACTCGCCGACCTAAAAAGATATCTCTTCAAACCGCTCTTATCACCAGCCTGCCGTGCTTTTCTTGAGTTCTCGAGTGTAATATACCCCGTTGCTGTTACAATTAGTTGAAACGGAACGAACATCATTTGCGCAAGGGCCAACACACCCATGAAGTGCGTCGACGCTGCCATAAGACATAGGTACCGCAACATATTTGCCTGCAGACTATCGAGCACTGGGTGCAATGCTGAGATTGACCAGGTGGACCTAATAAGTGACCGAATGCAGTTCCTATTGTGTCCTACACTCCGGACGGAAGTGCGCGTCACAGGCAAAATATCGAAGTATGCCACCACTAGCACGGTTGATAGCAGTGAGATTACTAATGCACCGTCGAGGCTAAACCCTAACTCGAATGCAACCAGAAATGGCGCAAGATTGCCAAGGCCTCTAACGAGGAAAGATCGCCCAACATTGGATCTCTGATTGCGCTGCTGAAAGTATCCCACAGACACATCGCTTATCTGATCGAAGGATCTCAGGGCTAACAACAGGATGGCGGATCTTCCCGTTTCGGAGGAAGCTGACACCAGATACGTGATAGCTCCCGCCAAGATGAAACATGCTAAAGTTGTGGTGCTTCGTAACAACAACGCTGTGGAAGGCGATATTTTCGGCGGATCCGAAACTGCCATCGCTACCCGAAGATTCAACCCTGTTAGCAGACAAAGCGGCGCGAAGATGCTCAGGCCAACTGAAAACGATCCGATGATTTCATAGGACGATGTGTGCGCCGTTGCGAGCAACACAGCCGCCTGAGATGCCGCCCAGACGATCTGACCCAATAATAATGTAGCCACACCGAGCGACGCTGCCTTTTTATCTGTTCGTTGTTGCAAAAGAAGGCTCTTTGACTTCAGGCAGTAGGCGATTTGCGCAAAAAAACCAGCATGCTCCCAACCATCGCTGCGGGAAGTATGCTGTGCAGTAATTCAGCTGATCTGTAAATGATTCGGCTTCCGGCATAATAGGCGGGATCGGTTTTGTAGAAATAAGATAGATCAGAGTAATTTGGAAAATGGCCCTTTATCTTCGTCATCGTGTTAAGTCTGTGGAATGTCGGAAATATGTCTTGTTCTTCCCTTAGGGGTTGCGTCACCTTGAGCGCCCTTGAGTGGATCCGCTCAGGCAAAAGATTAGAGATAATTGTTATATAGTTTGTTATGTGTGGAGTCCGTGCGCAGAAGAATCCCCCTGGCTTGAGAATGCGGTCCACTTCAGAGCAAAACTTCCAGGGGTCTTCGACATGCTCGAGCACAAAGTCCGCGATCGCTAGGTCGACGGCTTGATCCGGAAGCGGAAAAACGCAGTTCTCGATTAAGAGAGAGAGATCGGCAGACGCGTTCTGATAAACAGCCTCATCGACGTCAATCGCGGTTACTCTTTTAACCTTACCCTTCAGAGTTCTGAGGCTTGTCTTGATGCAATCCGGATCTTTCTCCATCCATGCGGCTCTTCCCGCACCTATATCCACCACTTCGAATTCTGGTTTGATCAGTGCATTAATTCTTAGGTAGAACTCTATTGTTGCATCTCTTTGAGTGTACCCCCCGGCGAAACGGTTGACTGGATTGAAGCGTGTCATTCAAGGGTCCTTATGTACTTGCGTATGTTGACTGCAATAAAGAATGCCTGATACCAACTTCAATCCTGCACAAGAGGCATTGGATCCAGTATCAACAGATGTTAAGCAGGGTCCGCGCATTTGGGCAAGTTTGGCCGAACTTGATGCCGTGGGGGCGGCGGCTTTCCATCTTAAAGAAGCCAAGTGCATGTAGCAGGGCGCTGAATTGGTCTTCGCCAGCCCCCGAAAGGTCAAAGCCCCGAGAAGATGTTCGCCGGACGCGCCGTATCGCTCTATCAAGTTCAGCCTGAACAACGCGATCAGGCGGCGGCGATGCTACACCCGTGAAGCGGCTTCTGTCGGATCATCGCCAGTACGAGGGCGATGACGGCGGCAAGAAGAGCCCTCAGATGGGCGAGGATCTTGCGGATGTTGTGGCCGCAGCCGCAGAGGACGGCGAAGAGGGCGTCGCCGAGGGTGCCTTTCAGGTAGCAGCGGGCAAGGCGACCGTCGGCCTTCATGTGACCGATCTCGGGCTCGATGCTGCTGCGCCGTCGGAGCGCCTTCGCCAGCGCCGGGGTCAGCCCGCGGCGGGTGCCGCTGATCAGGACCTGGGTGCCATGGACGCCGTGACCCTTGTAGCCGCGATCGACGACAGCCCGCTCCGGCGGGTGGCCGGTGAGAATGCCGACCTGCTCCAGCGCCTCGCCGAGGGTGTGGCCGTCGTAAGGGTTCCCCGGCAGCGAGCGCGTGCCCACCACGAAGCCGCCCTTCAGCGTGGTGGCCACGCTGACCTTGGTGCCGAACTCGTAGCGCACCCGAGCCTTTCCCTTCGAGATGCAGTCGACCTCCGGCTCATGGAGCGAGTAGATCTTGCCCGGGTCCTTCGGCGCCTGGTGGAGCAGCCGCGAGACCACCACGAGCTTGTCGAGCACCCGCTCGCGCAGCGGCCCCTCGGGGATCTCGTCAAGCTGCCGCCGGATGTCCCGCATCACGCGGCCGGTATAACCCTTGAGCGTTCTCAATGCCTTGCGCATGCGCCGGAACTGTTTCGCATGCGCGTAGCGACCGACCTGCGCCGCCAGACGCGGTGCGAGACGCGCGTAGCTCTGCCGCAGCTCGATCCCGGCGTCTCGGGCCAGATCCACCAACTGCGCCCGTGCGCGTTCGTAGAGCCGGGAGTCCGTCGGGTGCGCAATGTTCTTTTCCATGACAGCCGTATCGATGGCGACCTCATCCAGGCTTGCGTCCTCGAGGACCCCCGACTTCCGCCCGGCCTCGATGGTCTTCGTCAGCAGCCATTCGGCACCCTCTTCTCCGATCCGCTTCCGCCAGCGGGTCAGCGACGTGGATCGATCGGCGGCTCGTGCTGAAAGAAGGTCTCACCGGTAAAGTGCTGGTAGTACGGGTTCTCGACCCAGCGGGCGACCACCGCCTCGTCCGAGAGCCGGAACGCGTGCTGCAGATAGAGCAGCCCTGCCACGAGACGGGGCGAGGTCGCCGGACGCCCGGTCGTGGACGGGAAGAAGCCCGCCCATTCGCGCTCGAAGAACTCCCAGTCGATCAGCCCCGCCAGCGTGACCAGTTCGTGGCGCATGTCGATCATGTCGACGAGGCGCGGCCGGAAGAGGTCGTTCTGCTCGGGAGGACGGGGACGGTGCTTCATGCGGCGGGCCGAAATTGCAGGGTTACGGCTGGAATCCTATGAAATCCTGCAGGCCATGGCGACAGAAACCTCGGGTTCTCCCCGCTGAATCAACCACTTCGCCGCTGTTCAGGCCGGACTATCAAGAGCCGAAAGTCCCAAAACGCGGGAGATCCCCTCTACGCGTTTCTGCGGCTGTGATGGGAGGTGATGTTGGTGAATCCTCGATAACAACTACTACCGTGGTTCAGCGTAATCTGTTGAGGCGGCCTACTTCGTCGATAGCGGACAAAGCGACTAAGTGCCTGCAGGGTTGCTCAATCCTGCGCCACTTATGCTACCGCACCGCCCTTGCCTCCATGGCGGCGCCTCTGTCCTTCGCATGTCGTCGTGCCCTGCCACAGCAACGCAACTCTTGCTATCACTGCCGAAGCCTTGACGGAAGCACTGAGGCGCTGGGTCGTACCGATACCGTGCGACAAACTCACTCACGCAGCCAGTGTCGGTTAATCTCCAGGCGGTAGTTCCAATTTGAAACGGCGGCGCAGGTGCCTGCGCCGCCGGGTGAGTGTGGTTCGCGGGGTCTAGTGCTTTGGGATCAGTTGCCCGTAGCGGGTTTCAGAGGATCAGCCAAGCTGTTGGCCGGCCGAGCGGTGTTGGCATCAGGCGCGGGGGCCGCGTCGGAGGCACTGGGGGCGAGCTTCGGCTCAAGATAGCCAAGGTCGATCAGCTTCTTCCAGGCGATCGGGCTGAGAGACGGCGCGATCGTGTCGACGTAGAGGCGGCGGGCTTCCTCCGGGAGGCTGGGGAGGATCGCAAGCGTCGTGATCCCGATCTCCCGCTTGGCCGCCTCGTCCTGCCGCGTCACTTCGTTCGAAATTTCGATGACGAGCTTGTCCGCCTTCGCGCGTGCGGCTTCGAGCCGCTTCCTGTAGTTTTCGAGGTCTTTCATTCTGTCAGTGTCTCCTTGTGCGAACCACAGCAGGAACCTCGGTTCGCTGCGGCGCGGGCGGAAACGGCCGGGCAGAATTTTTTCACCTCTCATCGTCGCGACGCGTGTCCCGCGCCTCGGTTCGTTCGCGCGTGGACAGCGCCGCCTGGGCGTCATCGAACGCCTGACTGACGGTGCTCACGTGCGCGAGGATCTTGTCGCGCAGGCCCTTCGGCAGGGCCAGGAGCATGGCGTCCCGCAGCGCGCCCGCCGCGGCGGCGAGGCGGTCTGCCGCGCCGAGACGTTCCGCCACCAGGGCGTCGGCCGCGCGCAGGGCCTGCTGCCGGGTGGAGCGGAAGGCGTTCGCGAGCCGCTGGCGGATCGGCCCGGCCTTCGCCGGTGATGCCGTCATCCGGCGGTGCAGATCCGGCGCGGCCGCGGCCAGACGCGCCAGTTCCTCTGGCTGGTCAAGCCGCTCCGGGTCGACCTGTCCGGCTCCCACGGCTTCCAGTACGGCCGCCGCGGCGTCGGTCTCCGCTTCGCGATCGGCCACGGCGGTCTCGCGTTTGGTCAGGGTCGCAGCGCGATTTTCGAGCCAGTCTGCCTTCGACGCAAGCTGCGCATCGCTGGCGGCCAGCGTCGCCTCCTGCTCCTTCAGCTCCCGGTCCTTCCGGTCGAGCCGGTCCTGCTCTTCTTGGCGCCAGATGTGCGTGGGCTTGTGCTGCACCCACTGCGGGGCGGCCTCCATCGCTTTGTCCCATGCGGCTTGTGCCTCGGCCTCGGATCCGCCGGCGTCCCGCACCCGCTTCCGCGCTGCTTCGGCTGCCCCTTTCGCCTCGCGCCGCGCCCTGGCCCGAGCCTCGCCGCGCCGCAGGCCGAGCGGCGCGAAGAAGGCGCCGACATCATCCTGCGCCGCCTCGTAGCTCGCGATCAGCGGGTGCGAGGTCGGCTGGATCAGCCGCTGGGTGCCGCGGCGGCCGGAGGTCTTCTCGACCCAGGGCACGATGATGGCGTGCAGATGCAGCGCGGTCTCGTCGTGGTCGGCACGGGCCGTCACCACCATGTCGCCGAAGCGCGACGTGAGCCACTCGCAGGCGTGGGCCGTGAAGTCCGCCTCCCGCCGCTCCTTCTCGGCGGTGTCGAACAGCTTCGACGGGTCGGACGGCGTCTCGAACCAGTCCTTGTTCACCGTGAGGATCACCTCGCGGAGCGGGCCGGCCTCGGTCGCGTTCCACGGATCCTTCGGACCCTCCTTGCCGCGCGCCAGCCACTCCTTCTTCCGCTTCAGCCGCTTCAGAGCCGCCAGTTCCTCGGCGAAGTTCTCGTCGCGGGCGGCGGCGATCTCCAGCTCCAGCCGCTCCCTCCAGTCGGCATCGCCGATCAGGTTGGGCCGGTTGAGGTACTTGCGCTCAGTGACGCAATGTTCGCTGCCACGGCCGCGGCGCTCTTCGTGCAGGACGTAGCGGGCGAGATCGGACGGGAAGAGCGCGGCGAAGCGCAGGACGACAGGGCATTTCTCGGACACGGGCGGGGCTTCCGGCTGGGGAAGCCGGGAAGTGGATCCGTCGCGTCAGGCCCGGAAACGCCGGCGCAGCCGAAGTGTCGGGGCATTACTCACTAACCGAGTGACACTCCGGGCCTTCGGCCCTCCCGTATCACTCGCCGTTCGCCGGGGCGCTGCCCCGGACCCCGCGCCTTCCGCGGGACCGGGAAGGGGCCGCTCGCCGCACCCCTCCGGCCTCCCCCGGGCGTCCTTCCGACAGACCCGAGAGCCGTTCCTCTCCTCTCGGGGCTCTTCCGGGGAAGGAGCGCGCTTGCCGCCTCTCCCCCCACCCTCACCGGCGTCTTCCGACGGACCAGAGGCCGCGCCGCTCGCTCTGGACTGCCCGGGCGGGAAGTGGCTCGCCGCCTCCCCTGCACCCCTCAGGCCAGCTGCGCCCTTGTGGGCGCGCGGGCGATCACGGGTCCAGCGGCGCGTGTCGGGTGACGCGCCGCCGGATCCGGACGCCCGCAAGGGAGTGGGATCGGCAGTGGGGTCAAGATCCCAACCTCGGAGTCATCATGCTCGACGCTTTTCCCCTTCCCTCCTCCGGACCGGTCGCTCTGCCCGCCCCGGCGTCGGACTGGCGCCAGACGCTCGCCGTCGGTGACGTCGTCGCCTTTCGGTTTCCGGTCGCCGATGTCGAAGGCGGCCTGCCGAAGACGCGCCCCTGCCTCGTCCTCGAGGTCGATACGGTCTTCGGCGAGCGGCGCGTGACGCTCGCCTACGGCACGACTGTGCCCGGCGGGCGCAACCGCGGCTACGAAGTGCGCGTCTCGGACCCGCTGGCGCTTGCAGCCGCCGGTCTGCATCGACCGACGCGCTTCGTTGCGCAGCGCCGGATCACCGTGTCGCCCGACAATCCCGGCTTCGCCGTCTGCCGGAACCTGAAGACGCCCCGGATCGGCCGTCTCGCGAAGTCCGAGATGGACCGGCTGCAGGCCGTCCGCGCGCGGCTTCACGCCGAAGCCGACATCGCCGCGGACCGGAGGGCCGAGCGTCGGCGCGAACTTGCGGATCGCCGTCCGCAGGGCGCCCGGCCGGCGCGTCCCTTCACGGTCGAGATCGTCCGCCGCCGCAAGCCCGCCACCCGCTGAACCGACGCGCGGGCGCCCGCCTGCGTGCCCGCGCCATCCCCCAACAGGAGATCACAATGGACATCCCGACCCTCATCCCGGCGCAGAACAACCACCGCGTCGTGCATTTCACCGGGAACGAACCGCCGCGCGACTTCGAGCGTCTCGAAGAAATCGCCGCCGACGGGATCGCCGCGGCCCGCGACGCGCTGGCCTTGTTGCCGCTGCTGCCGACCCACCTCTTCAACCAGCTTCACGGCGTTGCGGGCGAGCTGCTGCCGCATGTCAGCGACCGTCGCCTGCTCAACGGCCGTGCGCGGCAGCACCTGGAGGCCGTCGTCGAGGTGATAAACCGCCTGCGGCTGCAGGTGGACAGCGAGGACGAGGCGCTGTTCGGCGAGATCGGCCGAAACATCATCGCCGCCCTCGATGCCTCGAACCGCGTGGCCGACCTTCTCGCCGCCGAGAAGGAGATCGGCTGGCTGCGCGGCATCCGCGAGCCGCAGGGCTGATCGGCGCCCGCCGACCGCGCCCGAAAACCCCCGGAAAAAAATCTCGCCGCGTGTTTCCGCCCCGCGCGCGGCGAACTCACTTCCAGATCCGTCCGAAAATGGACCGCTCACACCAGAGGAAGACGTCAATGTCCCGCATCATCCCCCTGCCTCCGAAACCCGCGCCCGCCCTGCATCTTGCGGCCGCCAACGAGAACCCCGGCGGCGCGACCGAAGCGACGATCGCGCTGCGCTCGCTCGTGACCGTCATCGCCCGCGACCACGCACCCGCCTGCGCGTAGGCCCTTGGCTCGCGGGCAGCCGCCCCGGCGCTGCCCGCACATTCCCCTCCGACCAAAGCTGGCCCGCGTCACGGGCCGAGAAGGACAATAATGCAGCTCCTGCCTGTCTTCCCCTCTCCCGAGGGCCTGATCCCTGCCAGTCTGCGCATCACCTATTCCAGCGTCTGGCGCGTCGTCGCGATCGATGGGCGCGGTCACATGTCGACACACACCGCCGTGGCGCCCTTCTCCCGGCGCGGCTGCGAGGAGTTCTTTCAGAACCACCTCGCGCAAAACGGACAGGCCTTCATCTGCGCGAAGTCGACCCCGCTCCTCGACGTGCCGCCCTGCGCGCAGCGCCCCGAAGAGGCCCGCGCCCGCATCACGGCCCTGATCGACGCGCTCGAAGCGAGCGGCGTCCTCTGCGACCCGCTCCTCCGCAACCTGCCGGCCGGCTGGGTGAAGCCGTTCGAGATCTTCGTCCGTGACCTCCTGCGGCTTCGCGAGACGGTGAGCTTCGAGGTCGCGCTGATGCTGCAGGCCGTCCTTTTCGGCGGCGACGTCCCGCTGGTCTTCGGCCAGCCCGAGATCCGCGACTTCGTCCGCGCGATGTGGGACTGGTTTGTGGCGCAGACCCGCACGCGCTGCATTCTCACGGGTGAAGCGGCGACGCAGCTCCCGAGCGGCCGAGTCGTGGGCCGCGCGGGCGAGAAGCTGCTCAAGCGCGACCCCGCGGCGTTCCAAGCACAAGTCTACGGCCCCGAAGCCGCCTGACAGGAGACCCATCCATGTCGCTGCCGTCCCACGGCTTCACCATCCTGCGCAACGCGCCCGACAGCGCCCGCGGAGCCACCGCCCGTTCGGCCCGTCGCGCGGCCGGCGCTGCCGAACCAATGCCCACCGGCTCCGGCCGGCAACTCGCGGTGCTCTACGCGCGCTACTCCAGCGCGAAGCAGAACCCCATGTCGTGCGAGGATCAGCTGGCGCTCTGCCGCGAGACGGCGGCGAACCTGAACTTCGAGATCGCCGCCGAATTTTTCGACGCGGCGGCCAGCGGTCGTACCCTGCTGCGCAACCGTCCCGGCGTGTGCGAAATGAAGGCCCGCGTTGCGAAGGGCGACGTTGCCGTCCTCATCGTCGAAGGCATCGAGCGGATCGGCCGCCGCGCCCGCGACATCGCCGAGGTGTCCGAGTGGTTCGAGAGCCAGAACGTCGACCTGGTTGCCGCGAATGGCGGCCGGATCCCGTGGAAACTCGTGCCCTTCCACGGCGCTATCGCGGAATTTCAAAGCCGCGAGACCGCTGACAAGACCCGCCGCGGCCAGGTCGGCACCACGCGGCGCGGTCGCGTCTCGGCCGGCCTCGCTTACGGTTACCGCGTCGCGCCCGGCGCGGCAGAGTTCAACCGCGTCATCGATCCGGCTCAGGCCGAAGTGGTGCGCCGAATCTTCGAAGACTACGCCGCCGGCCTCTCGCCACGGCAGATCGTGTCCACGCTGAATGCCGAGGGCATTCCCTCACCCACCGGCATGGCGTGGAACGACAGCACCCTGCGCGGCAATGCGCAGACGCGCGACGGCATTCTGCGCAACGAAGCCTACGTCGGCACGCTCGTCTACGGCCGCAACCGTTTCACCCGCGATCCCGACAGCGGCAACCGGCTGTCGCGACCCGGCGAGGCAAATTCGATCGTCTATGTCGACCGGCCGGAGTTGCAGATCATCCCCGAGGATCTCTGGAACCGTGTGCAGGAGCGGCTTGAGAAAGCGTACAAACTGCGCGTGGCGCAGAAGCGGCAGCTGAACGAGACCCACCGCGCGCGGCACCTGCTGACCGGCATCCTGCGCTGCGGATGCTGCGGCGGCTCCATCACGATCGTGAACGGCGAGCGCTACGGGTGCTACAATCGAAAGAGCAAGGGGCTCTCGGTCTGCGGCAACCGCCGGACGATCCTTCGGCCGAAACTGGAAGAGGCCGTTCTCGCGCGCATCCGGGCGGGCCTGCTGACGCCGGACCTCGCGCGTCACTTCGCGGCGGAAGTGCGGCGACTCTGGGAGGAGCAATCGGCGGGCCAGACGAATGCGCCCGCGCGTCTCAAGACGGATCTTGCGCGGGTCAAGCGGTCGATCGAAAACCTCATCAACCGTCTGGAAGGCGATGATCCTGGCCCGCACATTCTCGAGAGACTGCGCGATCGCGAAGCGGAAGCTGCGCGGTTGACAACGGAACTTGCGGCGCTCGAAGCGCCCGCAAAAAACCGTCAGCCGCCGTCTGCCGAGGAACTCGTGGCCGCTTATCGGGGCCACGTCGATCGCATGGAGTCACTGCTGCGGGATCCGGCGATGATCGTCGAAGCGAACGACCTGTTGCGACACATGTTGGGACACGTCTCCGTGCATCCGGACGCTGACAGACCGCGAGGATTCCGCATCGAGATCACGGGCGACCTGCTCACCTTCCTTCTGCCGTCCGCGTCAAAGTAGGGCACTGACGGCACCACGCCACCGAAGCCTCCCCACGGGGAGGCTTCATGCATTTCGGCGTCCAGGTCGCTCGGATTTCGCAGCAATCTCAACACGCTGAGGCGGAACCGCGCCATCTGCCAGGAGTCCCGCCGAAACCCGTAGATTTCGGGGGTATCAGGGGCATGATACCAACCAGATGATCTCCCGCCTCGCAGAGGAAAGTGGACACCAGCGTCAGGCCTCGCGCAGATCCGAAATGTGCTTGGTGAACCACCGATAGGTTTCCGTGATCCCTTCTTGGAGCGCTATTTCGGCGCGCCAACCCATCAGCGTGAGACGGCCGACGTCCATTAGCTTGCGCGGGGCGCCGTCCGGCTTTGACGTATCGAACACGATACGGCCTTGGAACCCGATTACCTCCGCGATCAGCCGGGCAAGATCGGCGATTGAAATGTCCTCACCGGTACCCAGATTGACGTGGCTCAGCATGGGCTGGGTGTTGGCGCGGTAGGTCTCGGCGTCGAGACCCATCACGAACAGTGCGCCTTTCGCCATGTCGTCTACATGCAGGAACTCGCGCATGGGGCGGCCCGAACCCCAGATCAATACCTCGTCCCGGCCCTCGACAACGGCTTCGTGAAACCGGCGCATGAGGGCTGGCAGAACGTGGCTATTCTCGGGATGGAAGTTGTCGCCTGGCCCGTAGAGGTTGGTCGGCATCACGGAACGATAGTCGGTGCCGTATTGCCGATTGTAACTCTCGCAGAGCTTGATCCCGGCGATCTTGGCAATGGCATAGGGTTCGTTGGTGGGCTCCAGTAAGCCGGTCAGAAGGGCTTCCTCCGCCATAGGTTGGGCCACATCGCGCGGGTAGATGCAGGATGACCCCAAAAAAAGGAGCTTTCTAACGCCTGCGGCATGGGCCTGATGGATCACGTTCGACTGGATCATCAGGTTGTCGTAGATAAAATCAGCCGGGTAGGTGTTGTTGGCGTAGATCCCGCCGACCTTTGCAGCTGCCAGCACCACGGCATCGGGCTGCTCGGTCTGGAAGAAGTCCCGCACCGCGGCCTGGTCAGTCAGATCCAATTCAGCGTGAGCGCGGGTGACGGTTTCAGTGCCTGCGGCTTCAAAGCGGCGAAGGATGGCGCCTCCCACCATGCCGCGATGGCCCGCTACGTAGACTTTCATCTCCATGCGTCAGCTTTCGAGCGCCACGGGCAGGTGCAGCCCGTTCTCACGAAGAAGTCGATGGCGGCGGGCGGATTTCAGATCCTCGGCCACCATCTCGGCGCACATCTCGCGCACGGTCATTTCCGGTACCCAACCGAGCTTCTGCTTGGCCTTCGCCGGATCGCCTAGAAGCGTCTCCACTTCCGCCGGGCGGAAATAGCGCGGGTCGATGCGCACGATCACGTCGCCGCGCGTAACCTCAGGCGCCATATCGCCACAGACGTCTTCCACGACCCCGATTTCCTCCACGCCCTGCCCTTCAAAGCGGAGCGTGATGCCGAGCTCGGCGGCCGACCACTTGATGAACTCGCGCACCGAGTATTGCAAGCCAGTCGCAATCACGAAATCATCGGGTTTCTCCTGCTGCAGCATCATCCACTGCATCCGAACATAGTCCCTGGCGTGACCCCAGTCGCGGAGGGAGTCGATGTTGCCCATGTATAGGCAGGGCTCCAGTCCCTGGGCGATATGGGAAAGGCCCCGGGTGATCTTGCGGGTTACGAAGGTCTCGCCCCGGCGCGGGGACTCATGGTTAAAGAGGATGCCGTTGCAGGCGTAGATCCCGTAAGACTCGCGGTAATTGACGGTGATCCAATAGGCATAGAGCTTGGCCACGGCATAGGGCGAGCGCGGATAGAATGGCGTCGTCTCACGCTGCGGTATCTCTTGCACGAGGCCGTAAAGCTCAGAGGTCGATGCTTGGTAAAACCGCGTCTTTTTTTCCAGCCCGAGGAAGCGAATCGCCTCGAGCAGCCGCAGCGCTCCCACCGCATCGACATCGGCGGTATACTCGGGGCTCTCGAAGCTCACCGCAACATGGCTCTGGGCGCCGAGGTTGTAAACCTCGTCCGGTTGGATCTGGGCAAGGATACGGGTGAGGTTCGAACTGTCGGTCAGATCGCCGTAATGCAGCTTCAGCCTTGGATTGCGGGCGTGCGGATCTTCGTAGATGTGGTCAATTCGCTGGGTGTTGAACATTGAAGCCCGGCGCTTGATGCCGTGGACCTCATAGCCCTTCTCCAGAAGGAACTCCGCCAAGTACGAGCCGTCCTGCCCCGTGATCCCGGTAATCAGGGCGGTCTTCGTCATCCAGTATGTCCTTCACGAGTAACGAACTGAGATACTTTTAAAGCGTTTTTTAGCATTAAGGTGCCAACTCCACCAACCTCGTTTCGACGGATCGCGCGCAAATCCTCGCGACTTTTACATAAAACGCGTTCCAGCGACTTGTTGCTCTCGCCCCCCGTCCGCATCTTGACGAGAACGTCGGGAATGTACGCCAGTCGGATCTGACCGCGGACGAGCCATCGCAGTATGGCGTCGTAGTCGGCTGAGATTCGGAATGTCGGATCATAGGCCCCGAAAGATTCGAATACAGCACGCCGCAGATAAAGCGTCGGGTGCGGAGGCATCCACCCTCTCGACAGTTTGCCGGGCTCGTATGCTCCTGACGACCAATGCCGCAGAATACGGGAGGGATTGCGATAAGACACATAGTCGAGATCGCCGTATACCCCGTCGACGCGCGGATCACGAAATGCATGAGCAACTTTTTCGAGAACCTTGTCGTGCGCAAAGAAATCGTCAGAATGCATGAGACCGATGATTTCCCCTGTCGACCGAGCAATCCCGCGGTTGATCGCAGGGTAGATACCTCCGTCGCGCGCACTTTCGAGAGATAACTCGGGGCGCAAATGCTGAGCTATTTCCTCCAGGGTACCATCGGTCGATCCTCCGTCCTGTATGACATGCTCCACCGGCGCGTAGGTCTGCGCTTGGACGCTGCGGAGCGCATCCGCAATTGTTTCACGACGGTTATAAACCGCAGTAACAACCGAAATCTTCATGTTACAGATTCTCAAGTGAGGCGCCGCCCGTCAATTTAGCCCAATCCGAGCTACAGAAACGAAAGCTTACTCAGTGGTAGCGCCAAGCCTTAAGGCTCACGCGCTTTCATTATATCCCAGATGGCATTAAACCGTTCATGGAGAATGCGGATCAACGAAGATCCACACGGCACGGCGTTAAAAGCTACCGCACGGCGTCCCGCTTCGTGACACCGAAGGACAATTCAACTTGCCCCAAGAACACTGAGTTATGTATCCGCAAAGCGCGGCGATTGGAAGACGTTTCGTTCCGATCACTGAGTCCACCCTGAACAACGCTGAAGTTCTTGATCCGGCGAGAGAAAGCCGAGGTTTGCATCGCCATGGCCTGCGGAACTTCATAGGATTCCGAGTGTAATCCTGCACCGCCCGACCACCCACTGGTCGTTCGGCGACGTCGCCGCATGCGTTCCGGCTCTCTGGCGAGGCCGTAGTCGCAACGTGGACTGAGAACCCAGACCAGCACTTCGCCGACGGGACCTTCTTCCAGCACTGTCCGCCGGTCGACCTCACCTCGCTCACCCGCTGGTGCAAGCGGATCGACGAGGAGGGTGTCGGCAACAGAAGACCACCCAGCGTGGCAGGGAGCCGCATCGTCGCGGATCCAGCACCGGCGCCGCCGTCTCGTCCATGTAGAGGCGGAAACTGTCAGCCTTCAGCAGTTCCGCCATCCGGAGGCGCGATCAGCGCGGCCCGCCACATCCAGTCTGCCAACGCCGAGCCGGGCCACGACCACCTCTTGGCGGTTGATTCCCTATCAATGGCGCGCGATCAAAGGTGCTCCGGTCGAACAGGGCGTCCCTCGCTCGATTCCGCCAATGTGTCCATCATCTCGCTTCGCCCTCGTCGTTCCGTTTAGGCCCGTATGCCGGCGCAACACACGCCTCAATGGCCTCGAGGTACCGCATCGCGGTCAAGAAGGCCGTTTCAATCCCACCGAATTAGCGCGCCAGACGGTCGGCGGCACCAGCACGAAGGCCCCCTGCCCCGCCAACGGCCAAGGGCGCAAAGACTGCTCCTCTCCCTTCACTGGCCGCGATCCGGACGGCCGTCACCGCAGCTTCCATGCGGTCGCCGTATTGTGTAAAGCCGGCTAGGCTCCAGAGATAGAAACCCACGCAAGCTCGGGTGATGGGTGCAGATCGTTGGCTTGCGCCAGGAGATCGAGCCCCCCGCTTGCGCGAAGCGATGTGCGAGCGCACGCCACGCGGGCGAACCAGCTGGCAGCCCTCGTCGAGAAAGATGCTACTGGAGCGCGCCGCGAAGCCGGGATGCTCGGCTGAGTAAATGTCACGCTAGGCTCACGCCTTCTGCCCGCGCTGCTTGGGCGAGCTTGGCATCCAGGGTGGATAGCATCGCCCCGCGACGCTGTGCGAGGTCCAGATAAAGCGCGTCATAGACCGTCAGCCCGTGCCGTCGGGCAAGTGAAAGCACGCCAGCGTTTGAAGGGGCCGTGTCCAGTAGGATGCCCAGCCCCTCAACTGCTTCAATCAGTTGATCGGCCAAGCCTTGGGGCAGACGCCCCCTACGCTCGGTCACAATCAGGATGTTTCGCAGTTCGGCCCAAAGTAGCCAAGGCGCGAGGAAATCGGCATGTGTCGCCACCAATGCGGCAAGGTCGGGGCCGTTCTCGTCGGGGAGAAGCCACCCCGCGACCGCCGAGGCATCGACCACCAGCGTCACCGCCGCCCCTCGTCCCTTGCAGACAAGATGTCCCTGCAACTGATGCCCGCGAGGCCTGCACGTAGACTTCGTATACGTTCGACCGACGCAGCGCGCCCTGCGTTGTTCTCCGCAACAGGCATCAGCCGCGCCACAGGCCGTCCGCGACGGGTGATTGTTACCACCTCTCCTGCCTCGACGGCCGATATCAACTCCGAAAGATGGGTCTTGGCCTCGAACGCCCCGACTACGCGCATCGTCACCTCCATAAACCAGATTTAAAACTAGTTGGTCTTTGCAGCAAGTTCAAGCATCGGCTGTGACGCCCGTGTATCAAATCCTCGTTTACAGCGCGTCGATCCCGCGAACGAGTTTGCCACGCAACGCTTGAAGCGAGCCGACCCACGTGTCCAGTTCGACCAACATAAGAGTTTCCATCAGTTGAGGCATGATGAGGTAGTGCTCCTTGCGCCGCATTACCTTCGGGATCAGCGTCGTCGTGCCGCGCGCCACTGTCCCCGCGAGGACAAGCGGTTTCACGACCCAGGTGGAGAACGGCTCAAGAAGGTAGCCGTGCAGCATCTAGATGAACTGTCCACCACTCTGTACAGATCGCCTACGTCGCCACCGTTCGACGCTCGCGAAAGCACGCTAGAGGCAAACCGTTGGCAGCGATAAGTTCCGCCGGGCGTGGCTCGGATTGCACAGCTCGGTGCGGGAGCGAACCGAAATTTTGGCCCTGACCCACCGCGTCCGGGGTGGATGCCGCGATCAGCGACGAGCTGAAGCGGGAGCATCGGAATGGCGCCTAGGACGTGACGGTCGCCAGTCTCACGCCGCTCTCGCTCACCCGCGCCGAGGCTCGCGAGGCGGCCAGCTACAAGGCCGGTGATGTGGTGATCTTGGTGCAAAGCGTGGAGGGATTGGAGCGGGATAAACTACACCGGGTTACATCCACCCTGAGCGCCACGAACGCGAGATGGAGAACCGCACAGGGCGGCCCTTGGCATCAGTGACGGCGTGAAGTTTGGTGTTCAACCCGCCCTTGGTCCGACCGGTCAGACGCCCGCGCTGGTCGTCGGACCCTCTTTTTCGCCCGTAGGCTCGAAGCTGTGCGGTGCGCCTTCAGGTAGTAGGTCGCGTCGATCATGACGACCTTCTCCGCGCCGCCTGCGGAGGCCAGCCCCTCCATCATCCGGGCAAAGACGCCCATGTCGCTCCACAGCTTCCAACAGTTGTAGAGGGTCTTGGGTGGGCCATAGTCGAGCAGGGTACATGCGGCGATTGATCGTCGAATGGTAATGCGACAGCGGGCTCATCGGAATCGGGCTGAAGCGGATCACCAGAGCATCAACGTCAAGGGGAGCCAGCGCCGCGACCTTCTCGGTTACGCAATAGCCCGCCTGCCGCCCGATCTTGCGCAAATAGCCGGCGGCGGCCATCAGTGTCTCGAGCGAGCGCACGACGGTCAGCCCGATCTGCTCCGCGAGATACTGGACCCGCACGACAGCGGCCCGGTTCATTAGTTCGAGGATCTGCAGGGTCCGCTTGACAGAACGGACGGTCTTAGGAGCGGCGGTCATGTGGCCTTCGGTTCCCGGATCCAGAGAGACTGTGCAGCCCCAGAGGGTCCGCGTTCGAGCCCACGCCCAAGGTCATCGAAGAGATTGCACGGACACTGTCTGATAGTCTCACCGAATCCGACCAGCGGCAACGCGAGGTATCGTAAGACGCTACAGCCGATCGCTGAGTGTGCCGCGAAAACACGAGCCATGGGTTCGTGCATGGCGCACCAGCCATGTCGGCTCCTCATCCGCGCCACTTCTGTGCTTGTGGTGGGACGGTCTCTTAGCTCGCCGCTACTATCTCGCAGCGCGTATCTGAGCCAAAGCAGGCTTGAAGCGGATGCTCGAGCTCGCGCCTCAGATGCGTCTCAAGATATTGCGCCGCGAACCGCGACGGCGCGCACACGGTCACCACGCCCCGTTCGGCTCGTACCAGCGACAGGCGTGCATACCACGATGCGAAATGGGCTGGGTTCGCGTCTTCCAGCATCTGCATCATCCGCGCCCACGGGCTTGATGCGCCGCGCAAGCCGCTCGAAAAATCCACATGGACCACATGTGCATCCGGGCATGGCGGTGGAACCTGCCGATGCGGCGTGAGCTCGTGGCGGGCCGCCATGCGGAGGGCGAAGTCGGATCCGACCTTGCCCCACTCTTCCTGGGTTGCTGCATAGATCGCGGGAAGATCAAGGGCATAGACAGCCACCCTGCCCTTCACGCCCCGGACCTTCAGCACGAGGAAGCCCGTATCGATCAGGCGACGGGTCTCGCGTTTCGCGGTGCGCTCGTCCACGGACCAAAGCGCGGCCATTTCGCGTTGACCTATGGCCATCTCCCCGCGCGCCCAGTTGTAGCGGGCCGTGACAAGTGCCACCAGTCGAAGGATCGACGTCTGCAGAGTGCCACTCGATGACAACCCCTTAACTGCCAGAGCGGTAAGAATGTCGTATTTCTCGGCACCTGCTCCAGGGCCTGCAAGTCGCGCATTCTGCATTCTAAGCCTCTACTGCCCGATCAGCTTGAACCGCCGATTCCTGTGAGAGGCAGTGTGGCAGCCTCCCGTTTTTTGTCAAATGGTTTCGGAAGACGGGATTTGCCCGCCCTTCACGAAAAATGGTGATTTCTGGTATAAAAGGTATTGGGGGACATCCAGGGCGCCACCGAATGAGGGGGGCTTTGTCACCGTTTCGCCCCAAGAACGTGTCTTCGTGTCACCTGAACGCCGGGGGACGTGTGGCAGAGAGGTGTACTTCGGACCCGCACTTTCAAAAACGCGATTTTGGCAGATTAGCATTTGGCAGCTTTCGGTTTTCGCGCTATTGAACGCCACGAGTTAAATTACGCGAGAAACAAAATGCGTGACTTCAGCTACCTTCAGGACATGAACGAGCGGAGCCTGGCGCAGCAGGCCGCTGTGCGCAAGGCGACCTTCTCGCCGTCCGAGACCAAGCAGCTGCGACCCTTCTCCATCTGGGAAATCTCGAGCTTCATGTTCGACGTGCCCGCAGACACGCTGCGCAAGAAGCTCGCGGAGGACCCTTCGTTGCCGCAGGGCGTGGTTGAGGAGGAAGGCCGCCAGAGATGGTTCACTCTGGCCGAGATCAACGAGCTCCGCCGACGGGTCCGGTTTCGCGGGAAGAAGTTGTTGCCGGAGCGTCCGAAGGGGCGCGCGTTGCGCGTGGCCGTCTCCAACTTCAAGGGCGGCGTGGGCAAGACGGTGGTGGCGCAGCATCTTGCCAACGCGGCCGCGCTCGATGGCTACCGCGTGCTGGTGGTAGATTTCGACCCGCAGGCGACGCTGACACACTCGATGGGGTTGGTCGAGGTAAAGGAATGGGACACGGTCTGGGGCATCATGTGCCGCGACCTCTGCAAGGAGGCCGACCGGATCATGGAGGCCTATGATGACCCGGCAGACTGCCCCTACCCGGCCGCCGACGAACTGCCCAAAGATGTCCAGGAAATCGGCACCATGCGCGTGCAGGATTTCATCCAGCGCACGGCTTGGTCGACGATCGACATCATTCCGTCCTGCGCCAATGCGGCCTTCGTCGAGTTTGCCTCCGCGCAATACCGCTCGCTGCATAAGGCCTGGTCCTTCTTCGGCTGCGTCGCGCGTTATCTCGACGAGCTGCCCGAGGACCAGTATGATCTCGTGATCTTCGACTGCCCGCCAGCCATCGGCTATCAGTCGCTGAACGCAGCCTTTGCGGCGGACGTGCTCTATATTCCCTCCGGTCCCGGCTATTGGGAATATGACTCGACGACCTCGTTCCTCGGGCAGCTAGGCGACGCGCTGCAGGAGATCTCGGATGGCTTCGAACGGATCGCGGCGGATGCCGGAATCCAGCTCCCTAAGCGGTTCGTCGATATCCGTGTGCTGATGACCCGGTTCGAGGTTGCAAACCCACTGCATGTGGCAATGCTCCAGGCGTTTCGAAATGTGTTCGGGGCCGACGTCTGCCAGCACCCGATCGAGATGACCCGGGCCGTGGAGCAGTCCGGCCGGTTCCAGATGTCGGTCTATGAGCAGGACTACCGCGAGATGACCCGCGAGACTTGGAAGCGGGCGCGGCAGTCTTTCGACAACGCCTATGCCGAGTTCAAGGAGACGATCCTGAAGGCATGGAAGGAACGCAACGAGATGCGGGAGGTGGCGTGATGGTCAAGGGGAACAGGTTCGGGATCGGTCCTGTCGAGACGCCGACAACCGGGACCCGGCGCAGCCGCGATCTGGGTCCGATGGGTGTGGCCGTGCGAGAGAGCGCCGCGAGTGCGCAGGAAGCGAGCGATGCGCTGGTCGAGCAGCGGAGGCAAAATGCCGCCGATGCGCGGGAGTTCCGCGCCGCGCGCGACGAGGGCAGGGTGCTCGTTCGGCTGCCGGTGGGCGAGATCGAGGTGGACCAGCTTCCTCGTGATCGGCTCGACCTCGAGGGCATTGCTGAAAGCGACGATATGGAGGAGCTCAAGGCCTCGATCCGCGAGCGCGGCCAGCGCGAACCCATCGAGGTCTACCTCTCGAACTCGGGGCGCTATCAGCTCAAGAAGGGATGGCGCCGTCTCACTGCGCTGCGCCAGCTTCATGCGGAGAGTCAGGATGAGCGGTTCGCCTGCGCCATCGCGCGCGTCACGACGCCGGATGCCGACCGCGCGGATCTCTATGTCGACATGGTGGAAGAGAACGTAATCCGCCAGGACCTGAGCTTCGCCGAGATGGCGCAGATCGCCTTGGCGCTGGCGGCCGATCCGCAGGCGGGGGTGGGCGATCCCGATGCCGCCGTGGCAAGGCTCTACCGCTCGCTCCACAAGGTGAAGCGCTCCTACATCCGGTCCTTCGTGGCTTTGATGGCGGCCGTAGGCGAGGATCTCCCGTTTCCCAAGGCGGTTCCGCGGGACCTCGGGGTGGATGTCGCGCGGAAGCTCGGCGACGGGCTGGAGATTCCGCGGAGCCGTCTCGCGGCTTGTGCCTCTGTGGAGGAGCAGAACGATCTGCTGCGAGGGCTCGTCCAAGGGGCCGCACGCCCGGTGGATGTCCGGGCTGCGGCGGCGCCGACGGCACGCCAGAAGTACGAGTTCCGGGTGGGCGACACGAAGGTTACCGCCCGGAACGGTGAATTCCGCATCCGTGCCGCCTGCGACTATTCCGGCATCGAGCGTACGGTGCTCGAGAGGGCGGTCCGTGCTTTTCAGGATGCGCTGTCCCGCAAGGAGTGAGGCGGCGCAGTTACCGGTCGGTAACTGCGGCTGGTTACCGGCCGGTAACTGTTTCACGCTGTCAGGGCGGAGTCCGGGCAGGCGAAACTCCGATGTGCACCGTGCCATCAGGGGCGGCTGAGGTAACAGATTACGTGCGGCGACCTTGTTGTTGAAATTTCCCAGTGCATGGTTGGCGACCGGAACGCCGACGACCTCCGGCGAGGGCGCCGCGCTTCAACGGCTGACCTCCCGCGGTAGCAGGTCGTAGGCCCAGAGGAACCTCTGGTCGTCGCGCGATGATCGTGGCCAGCGCCTTGATTGCGTGTTGCACCACGCTGTGGAGCGAGGACATGCAGGATGGCCTGCTGTCCAAGGCACGCTTCGGATCGCGAACCCCTTTGCGTAAAGGGTGGGTGTCTGCCATGCCTACCCGAGCATCCCCAGCCTTTCGGCGCGCTCCAGCAGCATTTTCACGGATGACGGCTGCCAGTTGGTCCTCCCACGTGGTGTACGCTCGCGCATAGCTTCCAGCCGGGCGCAGATGTCCTGCAGCGTGATCTTCGGGTCTGCGCCCTTTATGGCGGCGACTATGGCTGGCAGTCGGTCGTCGGTTTCGCGTCGGCCGGCGCGGGCCAGCACGGCTGTGGGAAGCAAACCGTCGCGGACATAGGCGTTGACGGCGCGCAGGAGCCGGGTCTGGGTCCAGCGGCGGGCTTGGGGCAGTGGGGCGTTGATGATGCGCAGTACGTCTTCCCAGGCCATGTCGGGGCGCAGGCGGCGGACGTGGGGCACCCAGTCCTGCGCTGTCTGGTTCAGGCGCTCCATGTAGCCGTCCTGTCGCGCGAGGCGGATCTTGCGCAGCGCTGCCGGATCGCGGGCGCGCAGGCCCGGGTTGCCGCCGATCCGGCCTTCGGTGCGGGCGCTGGCGAGGCCTGCCTTCGTGCGCTCGCGGATCAGGGCACGCTCGAACTCGGCCGTGGCGCCGAGGACCTGGAGGGTGAACTTGCCCTGGGGCGAGGCGGTGTCGATCGGGTCGGTCAGCGAGCGGAAGAAGGCGCCCTTCGCCTCCAGCCGCTCGATCACTTCCAGCAAATGCGAGAGCGAGCGCGCGAGGCGGTCGATGCGGACGACGACGAGGGTATCGCCGCGGCCGATGCGCTCGAGCACCCGCGTCAGCACGGGGCGGGCACGGTTTCCGCCGGAGGCCTGTTCCTGGTGGATCTCGCTGCAGCCTGCGGCCTTGAGGGCCTGGGACTGGGGCAGGGGGGTCTGGTCCTCGGTGGAGACGCGGGCGTAGCCGATGAGGGGCATGGGGGGGGTGGTTTCCAGTTTCGGATGCTGCGAGTAAACGACCGTTTATAAACAGATGCAATGGTGCTCGCTTGAGCGCTGCTGAGCAGAAAGCCATTTGTTGACTGACGTTAAGCACGATCAGAGGGGGTTTCAGACCGTCGCGCATGTGCATAAAACAGAATGCGGAAAGCTGGCTGGAAGAAGTGGTGGGTAAAGCGC
This sequence comes from Cereibacter sphaeroides 2.4.1, assembly GCF_000012905.2. NCBI lineage: Bacteria > Pseudomonadati > Pseudomonadota > Alphaproteobacteria > Rhodobacterales > Paracoccaceae > Cereibacter > Cereibacter sphaeroides. The sequence continues at coordinate 75,262 of NC_007489.1, forward strand.
ATATGCGCTGTATTTTGCGCGTAAAAGAACTAACTATCTGTTTTTAAATTTATAATTTAGGCCGTCTTTTCTGACGTTGAACAGGCTGAGGGGGTGGCCAAGGTCGATCAGGGATCCTGCGAAGGCTGAACGAAAGGGAGCCCGGCGATCCAGAGATAGGGCGGCGCGCCCTCGGTCGGTCGCGCAGACAGTCATCCATCACTCATGCGCCTGAAAACTCGCACTCTGAGAGGTTTACAGCCAAGGCTCTATTCGCCGTGTGCAACTTGCCCGCTGCGTGTACACATGACAATCAATCCCGTACGAATGCATGGGCGACCGGATCGCGTCGGTGTTCTACGCACGAAGGCTATCGGAAATTCTCATGAACATGTCGCACATCCTGCAGCACGACGAACTTGCGCCTTCCCTTCGCAGGAGGGGTCGCGGGCGGGTCGCAATCAGCAAGCCCGCTTCCTGTCCGCTGGGTCGTGGATCGGCAAGCTTGCAGCCCGACCCGTGCAAGCGCGTGATGCCCCTTTCCCGCGATCTTCGCGAGAAGACGGGCATGCTCCACAACCGGGCCGAAACGCTCCTCGGCTTGCCAAGCGGCATCATGGGCTGGGCCGATTACGTGGATTGGCTTCGGCATTTTCTAGCCTTGTACGATCCGATCGAACGTAGGATTGTGGCCTTTGGAGGCTGGAGCGGGTTGGCATCCTTCGACCCTGACCCGGGCCATTCGCGGCGCCTGATCCAGGATCTGCACGCCCTTGGCATCGACACCGACCGCATCCCGCGAGCACCGGCCGAATACTGCCCGCCGCTCACGAACTTCGCCCGGGCGCTCGGCGCCCGCTATGTGCTCGAGGGCTCTGCGCTTGGCGGCAGGGTCATCCTGCATCATCTGAAGAAGCGCATCGGCGACGAAATCGGGAATGCGACTGCCTTCTTTGGCGGCCCGTCCCACGGGACCGCGACGCACTGGCGTGCCTTCCAGGCTGCGCTGGACCGGTTCGGTGCGGCACATCCCGACAAGAGGGCGGATGTGCTGGCCGGCGCCGCCGCGACCTTCACGGCGCTCCTCGAATGGTTCACCCCTTTTGTGGCAGCCCGGCGGGTATGACCGCCCTCCGCCGCCATGCAGGTCTTTGCCGCACGTTTGCCAGAACTTCGTTGTGCGGGGGTGCCTCATGACGATCTCTGGGGGCACCTTCGACCCTTCGATCTGCGAGATGGAACCGATCGCCACGCCCGGCGCGATCCAGCCGCACGGAGCGCTGATGACCGCGCGGGCCGACAGCGGCCGCGTCGCCCATGCCAGCGTCAACTTGGGCGAGATCCTCGGCCTGCCCGCGGCCTCGGTTCTGGGGGCGCCCATCGGAGAGGTGATCGGGCGCGTCAACGAGATCTTGCTGCGCGAGGCGCGTCGTAGCGGCTCCGAGACGCCGGAAACAATCGGGTCCTTCCGCAGAAGCGACGGACAGCTGCTGCATCTCCATGCGTTCCAGTCGGGCGACTACATGTGCCTCGACATCGAGCCGGTGCGCGATGAGGATGGCCGGCTCCCTCCGGGAGCCAGGCAATCGGTTATCGAGACCTTCTCCAGCGCCATGACGCAGGTGGAACTCTGCGAGCTCGCGGTTCACGGGCTGCAGCTGGTGCTGGGCTATGACCGGGTGATGGCCTATCGCTTCGGCGCTGACGGACATGGCGAGGTTATCGCCGAGCGGCGCCGGCAGGATCTCGAGCCTTACCTGGGCTTGCACTACCCGGCATCGGACATTCCGCAAATCGCGCGCGCGCTCTACCTGCGCCAGAGGGTGGGTGCCATTGCGGATGCGTGCTACCGGCCGGTTCCGTTGCTCGGCCATCCCGAGCTCGACGACGGCAAGCCCCTCGACCTGACGCACAGTTCGCTGCGCAGCGTCTCGCCGATCCATCTCGACTACATGCAGAACATGCACACGGCGGCCAGCCTGACCATCGGGCTGGCTGACGGCGACAGGCTGTGGGGGATGCTGGTCTGCCACAACACGACCCCTCGTATTGCCGGCCCCGAGTGGCGGGCGACGGCGGGCATGATCGGGCAAGTGGTCTCGCTGCTCCTGAGCCGGCTGGGCGAGGTCGAGAATGCCGCAGAGACACTGGCCCGGCAGTCGACGCTCTCGACGCTGGTCGAACGGCTATCGGCCGGCGATACGCTGGCTGCGGCATTTGTCGCGGCAGATCAGCTGATCCTCGATCTGGTCGGAGCCAGTGCCGCGGTCGTGCGGCTGGCTGGACAGGAATTGCACTTCGGGCGGACGCCGCCGGTCGATGCGATGCAGAAGGCCTTGGACATTCTGGGGCGCCCCTCGCCGCTGGAGGTGCTGTCCCTCGACGACGTCACCCTGCGCCATCCCGAGCTGCCGGAGCTGCTGGCGGCCGGAAGCGGCATCCTGCTGCTCCCCCTGACATCCGGGGACGGAGATCTGATCGCCTGGTTCCGCCCCGAGCATGTGCAGACGATCACCTGGGGTGGCAATCCGGCCGAACATGGCACCTGGAACCCGGCAACGCAGCGGATGAGACCGCGCGCCTCGTTCGACGCCTGGAAGGAGACGGTCACCGGCCGCTCGCTTCCCTGGACCTCCGCCGAACGGAGTTGCGCGCGCGAGTTGGGTGAGGCGATCGCCGCCGAGATGGCGCAGCGAACTCGGGCCGAACTCGCGCGACTGCGCCATTACGACCCGCTGACCGGCCTTGCGAACCGCAGCTACCTTCAGGAGCGCCTGGCGCAGGACGGCCAGCCGGCGGCGGCCTTGCTCTTCATCGACCTTGACCGGTTCAAGGCCGTAAACGACTCGATGGGGCACAGCGTGGGCGACGGGCTGCTGATCGAAGTGGCACGCAGCCTCGTGGCAACCGTGCGTCCCCATGATCTGGTGGTTCGGCTCGGCGGTGACGAGTTTGTTGTGCTCTGTCACCGACTGGACGCGGCCGGAATCGTCAGCCTCGCCGAGCGGCTGCGGCAAGCGCTCGAGCAGCCCTTCGAGGTTGCTGGCCGCAAATGCCACATCTCCGCCAGCATCGGAATCGCAATGGCGGACAGCATCGGCGATCTGGATCTGGTGCGGGCGGCCGACATCGCGATGTATGCCGCCAAGAAGAACGGTGGCAATCGGGGCGAGCTGTTCCGCCCCTCGCTGTACGAGGAGACGACGCAGCTCGTCGAACTCGACAACGACATGCGCGGAGCAATCGAAAGCGAACAGTTTCACCTCGTGTATCAGCCGATCTTCGCCCTCAGCCCCGAGGCAGAGAGGCTGGTGGGGTTCGAGGCTCTGCTGCGCTGGGACCATCCGCACCACGGCGCCCTGCAGCCCGGCATCTTCATCCCGCTTGCGGAAAGACTGGGGCACATCCATGCAATGGGCGACTGGGTCCTGCGCCGCGCGATCCTGCAGCTGCAGGCCTTCCGATCCGCCGGCCCGGAGCTGGATCTGAAGATGAACGTGAACGTTTCGCCCCGTCAGCTGGCAAAGCCGGACTTCCCGGCGCGTCTCGCCGACTTGCTGGCGCAGGTGCCCGACCTCCCGCGCCACGCACTTTGCCTCGAGATCACCGAGACGTCCCTGAGCGACGAGGCCGTCTCCGAGGCCTTGATCTCGATCCGGGCGCTCGGGGTGCGGATCGCCATCGACGATTTCGGCACAGGCTTCTCGTCGTTGGCCTGCCTGCGCCGACTGCCGGTGGATGTTGCGAAGCTGGACCGGGCCTTTCTCGGCGGCGGTCATACCGCGGCCCAGGACCATAGGTTCTTTGCCGCGGTCACCGGGCTGGTCCATGCGGCGGATCTGAAGGTGGTGCAGGAGGGCATCGAGACACTCGATCAGCTTGCCCTCGTTCGCGCGGCCGGGGCTGATTTCGCTCAGGGCTTCCACCTCGCCGCCCCACTCTCCATCGCCGCCGCCCTCGACCTGATCGCGGCATCACGAGAGGAATGACGCGGACCGGCGTGGCCTGCCCCATGGGGTGGTCCGGTTTCAATGGTCGTGCATGGCAGGTCTGGGCGCACGGTTTCAGCAACGCGTCTCAGAGCCTGGAGTTGAAGCTCTCGCAACATCCGTTCTCCCTGGGACGACCAAGTTCGATGAAGGGCGGTACGGCCGCCGACCGCGGCGATCCAGGTGCGCACCGCAGTCGCGATGAACTCAGGGCCATAGCATGAGCGCGGGAACCCGAATGCGGAGACGTGAATACGGGGGCCTGAAAATGTCAGCTTGATAAAAACGGCGCTGACTGGAAAGCAGGCTTTGCCAAAGGGGAAGGTTACTGTACCATTATCCTTATGCGGTACCAAGGATCATCCAAGGAAACCCGCGGTTGGCTTTCCGCATCGATGAGCTTCATGCTCGGGGCCCTTGTCGGGGTGCCGATTGGCATGGTCTGGAGCTGGGTCGACTACGGCAGCTTCCAGCTTGGGTACATGAGCAATCACGTTCTGGGCTCGGCTTTGCTGGTGGGGCTTCTCGCGCTCGGCATCACGCTGCTGCGTCGCTGGCTTCACCGCAATCCGATGTGAGGAGGGGCGCATGGCCGACGAGCCCGCAGGAAACGTGCAGACCGCCCGCGCCGGGCGCCGCCACGAATTGATCGTCTTCTTCTTCCTGGCGGCCGTGATCTGGCCGTTCCTCTCGGTGGCCTTCGTGGGCGGCTACGGGTTCCTGATCTGGATGTGGCAGATCGTCTTCGGCCCTCCCGGACCGCCGGTCTGACAGCCGTGTCCGTATCCCGCCGCGATCTTCTCGCCGTCCGCCTGACGGATCGCCCCGCCCCCATCCGGCCGCCCTGGACGCGCGAGGCCGACATGGCCCGCTGCACGGGCTGCGCAGCCTGTGCCGAGGCCTGTCCGGCAGGGATCGTGCGGATGGAGGCAGGCCTTCCCCAGATCGCCTTTGCCGGCACCGAATGCAGCTTTTGCGGTGCTTGCGCCGAGGCCTGTCCCGCGCCCGTGTTCGACATCGCCCGGCCGGCCTTCGCCCATCTGGCCGCGGTGACGGAGGGCTGCCTCGCGCAGGATGGCGTGGCCTGCATGGCCTGCGCCGACATCTGCCCCGAGGCGGCGATCCGCCTCCGCCCCCGGATCGGCGGGCCCGCTCTGCCGGAGTTGTCGCCGAGCCTCTGCACCGGCTGCGGCGCCTGCCTCTCGGTCTGCCCGGCCGAGGCGCTGACGATCCATCTCCGGGAGCCCGCCCATGCGTGAGCCCGAGGCCCATATCTCGAGCGCCATCCTGCGCGTGAGGCCCGGCGAGGAGGCCGCTGTCGTCCGGCGCGTAATGGCCGTGCCCGGGTGTGAAGTTGCCGCGGCGGGCGAGGGACGCCTCGTCGTCCTGATCGAGACCGAGAGCCGGGGCGCCACGGGCGCCGCCCTGACCGAACTGACGCTCCTCGAGGGCGTCCATTCCGCCTGCATGGTCTACGAGCAGGTGGAGGCCCTGAAGACTCTGGGAGAAAAGGCATGACCCTCACACGGCGCGATCTCATCAAGGCTCAGGCCGCCGCCACCGCAGCGGCCGCGGCAGGTCTGCCGGTCTCAGCACTGGCCCAGCCTGTCACGGGCGGGGCGGAGGCCTTGCGGATCCGCTGGTCGAAGGCGCCCTGCCGCTTCTGCGGGACCGGCTGCGGCGTCATGGTGGGCACGCGCGACGGGCAGGTGGTTGCGACCCACGGTGACACCCAGGCCGAAGTGAATCGCGGCCTCAACTGCGTGAAGGGCTATTTCCTGTCCAAGATCATGTATGGCGAGGACCGGCTGACCACGCCGCTTTTGCGCATGAAGGACGGGGTCTACCACAAGGAGGGCGAGTTCGCGCCCGTCTCGTGGGACGAGGCCTTCGATGTCATGGCAGCCCAGGCCAAGCGCGTGCTGAAGGAGAAGGGCCCGAAGGCCGTCGGCATGTTCGGCTCGGGGCAATGGACCATCTGGGAAGGGTACGCGGCCTCCAAGCTCATGCGGGCGGGCTTCCGATCGAACAATCTCGACCCCAACGCGCGCCACTGCATGGCGTCGGCCGCCACCGCCTTCATGCGCACCTTTGGCATGGACGAGCCGATGGGCTGCTACGATGATTTCGAGGCCGCCGATGCCTTCGTGCTCTGGGGCTCGAACATGGCCGAGATGCACCCGATCCTCTGGAGCCGGTTGACCGACCGGCGGCTGAGCCACGAGCATGTGCGCGTGGCGGTCCTGTCGACCTTCACCCACCGCAGCATGGATCTGGCCGATACGCCCATCATCTTCCGGCCGGGCACCGACCTCGCGATCCTGAACTACATCGCCCACCACATCATCTCCACCGGCCGGGTCAACCGGGACTTCGTCGACCGGCACACCAACTTCGCGCTGGGGGCCACCGACATCGGCTACGGGCTGCGCCCCGAGCACCAGCTTCAGCTGGCCGCCAAGGGCGCGGCGGACGCGGGTGCGATGACGCCGACCGATTTCGAGACCTTCGCCGCCCTCGTTTCCGAATACACGCTCGAAAAAGCGGCAGAGATTTCGGGAGTGGAGCCGGCGCTGCTCGAGGAGCTGGCCGAACTCTACGCCGATCCGGACCGCAAGGTGATGTCTCTCTGGACCATGGGCTTCAACCAGCATGTCCGCGGGGTCTGGGCCAATCACATGGTCTACAACCTGCACCTGCTGACCGGGAAGATCTCCGAGCCCGGCAACTCGCCTTTCTCGCTCACCGGCCAGCCCTCGGCCTGCGGCACCGCGCGCGAAGTGGGCACCTTCGCCCACCGCCTGCCTGCCGACATGGTGGTGACCAATCCCGAGCACCGCGCGCACGCCGAGGAGATCTGGAAGCTGCCCGCGGGACTTCTCCCCGACTGGGTGGGCGCCCATGCGGTCGAGCAGGACCGCAAGCTCCACGACGGCGAGATCAATTTCTACTGGGTGCAGGTCAACAACAACATGCAGGCCGCCCCCAACATCGACCAGGAGACCTATCCGGGATACCGCAATCCCGAGAATTTCATCGTGGTCTCGGATGCCTATCCGACCGTCACCGGCCGCTGCGCCGATCTCGTGCTTCCGGCGGCCATGTGGGTCGAGAAGGAGGGTGCCTATGGCAATGCCGAGCGGCGCACCCACTTCTGGCACCAGCTCGTCGAGGCGCCGGGCGAGGCGCGCTCGGATCTCTGGCAGCTCATGGAATTCTCCAAGCGCTTCACGACCGACGAGGTCTGGCCCGAGGAGATCCTCTCGGCAGCGCCCGCCTATCGCGGCAAGACATTGTTCGAGGTGCTCTTCGCCAACGGCTCGGTGGACCGGTTCCCGGCCAGCGACGTGAACCCCGACCATGCCAACCACGAGGCCGCGCTCTTCGGCTTCTATCCGCAGAAGGGCCTCTTCGAGGAATATGCCGCCTTCGGACGCGGCCATGGCCACGATCTCGCTCCCTTCGACACCTATCACGAGGTGCGCGGTCTGCGCTGGCCCGTGGTCGAGGGCGAGGAGACCCGCTGGCGCTATCGCGAGGGCTTTGATCCCTATGTGAAGCCGGGCGAGGGGCTGCGCTTCTACGGCAAGCCCGACGGACGCGCGGTCATCCTCGGTGTGCCCTACGAGCCTCCCGCCGAGAGCCCAGACGAGGAGTTCGGCTTCTGGCTCGTGACGGGGCGCGTACTCGAGCACTGGCACTCCGGCTCCATGACGCTGCGCGTGCCCGAGCTCTACAAGGCCTTCCCGGGAGCCGTCTGCTTCATGCATCCCGAGGATGCGCGCTCCCGCGGGCTCAATCGCGGATCCGAGGTGCGGGTGATCTCGCGGCGGGGCGAGATCCGCACGCGGCTCGAGACCCGAGGCCGCAACCGGATGCCGCGCGGCGTGGTGTTCGTGCCCTGGTTCGACGCGAGCCAGCTCATCAACAAGGTGACGCTCGACGCGAACGATCCGATCTCGCGGCAGACGGACTTCAAGAAATGTGCCGTGAAAATCGAGGCGGTGTGACCATGAGCGTGCATCCCACCCTCCGCTTCCTGGCCACAGCTCTCGTCGCGCTCGGTGCAGGTGCCGCCTTGGCACAGGACGCGCCACGTCTCACCGGTGCGGACCGGCCCATGAGCGAGGTGGCCGCACCGCCCCTGCCGGAGACCATCACCGACGACCGCCGCGTGGGCCGCAACTATCCCGAGCAGCCGCCGGTGATCCCGCATTCGATCGAGGGCTACCAGCTCTCGGTCAATGCCAACCGCTGCCTCGAGTGCCACCGTCGGCAGTATTCGGGCCTCGTGGCAGCGCCGATGATCTCGATCACCCATTTCCAGGATCGCGAGGGGCAGATGCTGGCCGACGTCTCACCACGCCGCTATTTCTGCACCGCCTGCCATGTGCCGCAGACCAACGCGCAGCCGCTCGTCACCAACGAATTCCGCGACATGCTCACGCTGATGCCGGCCAGCAACGAGGCGGAATGACATGCGCCTGCCCTCGTTCCTCCGCCGGTTCTGGTCCATCGCCACCTCGCCCTCTAGCTTTCTCAGCGTGGGATTCCTCACCCTCGGAGGCTTCGTTGGCGGCGTCCTGTTCTGGGGCGGGTTCAACACGGCCCTCGAGGCCACCAACACGGAAGCCTTCTGCACCTCCTGCCACGAGATGCAGTCGAACGTCTTCGAGGAGCTGACGCGGACCGTCCATTACACCAACCGCTCCGGCGTGCGCGCGGGCTGTCCCGACTGCCATGTTCCGCATGAATGGACCGACAAGATCGCGCGGAAGATGCAGGCATCGAAGGAGGTCTGGGGCCATCTCTTCGGCACCATCGACACGCGTCGCAAGTTCCTCGACAACCGTCTGCGGCTGGCCGAACACGAATGGGCGCGGCTGAAGGCGAACGACTCGCTGGAATGCCGGAACTGTCACTCCGAAGTGGCGATGGACTTCACCCGCCAGACGGACCGCGCGGCGCAGATCCACACGCAATATCTGATCCAGACCGAGGGCTATACCTGCATCGACTGCCACAAGGGCATTGCGCATGAGCTGCCCGACATGCGGGGCATCGATCCGGGCTGGCTTCCGCCGGCAGACCTGCGCGCGTCGCTTCCCGACCATGGGTCGTCGTTCGATCTGGAGGGCGCCCGCGCCTATGTAGCGGACTGATACGGATCGGTCCGTACCGCTGCGCTTGCTGGAGGGGTTATGCCGCCCGGCCGGCGCTCGAGTCCGACTGCGCAAGAGCCTCTTGAACGCTTACGCGCGAAGTGCTCGTTCGAGAGTGCCTTGAGTCCTTGCAGTGGCGATCAGAAGCAGTCTTCGCGCTGCACGATGATGCGCAATGCTTCGGTCGTTCCGGCTCTGTACTGGTGCTCGATGCGGGCGCCGAGTTCCAGTGCCGCGCGGAGGTTGGTGGCGCGGCAATTTTGCTGAATTGCATCCGCCCGCGTCGGCAGCGCTTTGCGATCGGAAATGTCGTAGATGTAGATCAGGGCCCGCTTCTGGGCCACGACTTCGAGCAGCCTGGTGGTCGGATTGATGATGACCGGGCTGCCTGCCGGCATGGCGAGGCTCTTCAGCAGCCGTTGTCGGCGATCAATGGCTGCCGATTGCAGGGAGGCCAGATAGGTTGCGATCAACCCCGTGATCAGCAGGCATGCCGCGGAGGCATACCAGCTGTTGCGCAAGGACCAGGTCGCAAGGGTGAAGAGCAGCAGGAGCAATATGACGAAGAACAGCAGGACGATGACGGGGCCGAGATAGATCATGAGAAGTCTGTTTCCGAAGTGACGGCCCGGCGGCGTTCGCAGTGCCTCTGCCAGATACGGGGATCAGAAGCTCCAGCCGACGCCGACACCGGCACCCGTCTTGCCGCCGGCATGGCTGAGCGCGCCACGTAACGTCACATTGTTGTTCACGATGGCAGTTCCCCCCAAGGCCAGCGCCTCTTGGCCATCGAACCCACCGACGGCCACGCCGAAGGAGTGATTGCTGCCGTCGAGGGGAGCTGGAAGCTGTGCCATCGCCATGCTCATCGCGACGCCCGCACTCACCTCCCGAAGCCCGTCATTCAGCTGCCCGACGTTGACGGCGTCATTGTCTTCCACGCCGTCGGCGATCCCCGACAGGCGGGCGGGTGCGCTGCCGGATCCGGAAAGGCGGGCGCCGGTGTCGGTCAGGGCAAGGGTGGTGTTACCTCCCTGCAGTGTTGCCTCGTGTATGGCAGTGATCCGGGTGGTTCCATTGGCCGTGGCCGTGATGCCATTGCCGCCATGGGTAAGGACTGCGGCCGTGTCCGTCAGTTGCACCCGGGCTCCCCCTGCGGTCGTGGCCAGAATGCCGGACGAGCCCAAGGTGAAGCTGGAGCCGGCGTTGTTCATTGCAACCTGACCGGTCGTCTGCAGATCAGCCAGCCGGCTGCTTCCGGTAGTTTCCAGCTCTCCGAAGGAGAACTTCGAGGGAAGCGACAGGTTTCCGTCGATGGTCAGGTTGCCGGTGACGTGCAGGTCTTCCGTCCTCATGTCCTTGGCAACGAGATCGCCGAAGCCGGCGGCCCCGGTTACGGCCAGCGGGCCCAGCACGTCGACCTTTGCCATCGTACTGGCTCCCGACACGACGAGGGTGTCGAGTTGTGAGGTGCCGGCGACGGAAAGGGCTCCGGTCGAAGTGGTTCCCGCGACGCTGGCGCTTCCGAAGCGTCCGGCGCCTCCTACCTCCAGATCCGACCCGAAGCTCGCCGTGCCGCTCACGCCCATCGGTCCGTTGACGGCAAGGGCTTTCTGAACGGTGGCGGTCTGCATCCGCGCGTCGCCGAGGGTGCTTTGTCCGGCCACGTTCAGTGCGCCCGCGATTGCAGCGTTGCCCTGAACGGTTGCGCTCTGCAGAGTGCTGGCGCCGGAAACAGCTAGGGCGTTGAGCTGCGAGGTGCCGCTGACGGAGAGGGAGGTCGCGCTGGCGTCGCTCAGTACGCTGGGACCGGTGACGTTGAGGGCGCCTTCGAGGGTTGCCGCGGAGATGCTTCCCGCGCTTATGTGCCCCGTGATGGTCACGTCTCCGACGATGGCCATTTCGGCTCCCGCCGCGCCAGTCGTCAGGGCAACCAAGGCAACGCCGCCCCAAAGGCCATACTTCGACCCTTTGGCCCCAGGGCGAAACCTCTGCATTGCCCCTGCCGCCACATGAGGCTGCCCAGTAGCGTCTTTCATTGCTCGACCTCTGAATGGTGGACGCAGAGAGGGACGCCACCTGTTTTTATAATGGCTCGCACGACATTGGTCGTGTTGACACTCATGCGAACAGGGCAATCCAATACTTATTGATGTGGAGGTCAAAAACTGTCCAAGAGTTATCGACCGTGCAACTTTTGATGATACGGTCCGCGTGAATCCCGCACCTTTTTAAAAATTCCGTGATCTTTGGAGGATTCTTCTCGGCCCCTGCTGGATGGGAATTATCCTTCGGATGATGGGTGGGGCAAATTTACCCGCTTAGATTGTCAGTCGCGAGCTTTACGACCGCGATGGATGTTCATGCGCGTGGAGGGGGATGCCGCGGCATTTTCGCCTTCCGGGGCGTGTAAGGGGGGGACATCACCCCACATGCCCAACCCATAAGACTTGTGCTCGGCGGCCGGGCTTTCGCTGGTGACCCTGCGTCGCTTCGAGAGCCACGATTATGCGGGTCTCGTGGCCACGAAGACCGTGGAGGGGGTCAGGACGATCCTCGAGCAACGGAGCGCGCGGTTTCTCGCCGCCGCTGAGCCTTCGCCCAGACCGGGCGTTGCCCCGATCTTCTGAGCGGCGGCATGTCCTCTCAGCGGAAGGGCTGGTTGCGGACCGCCCACAGGGCAGGTGGCAGGATATCGGCGGTCAGCCGGGGCAGGATGCCGAAATCGGGGGAGGTGACGCTGGAGGCGCCCTTCAAACTTTCGATGGTCCGCTGGATGTCCTGAGCCTCATGCGCATGGAAGTCGAACAGCGCGCAGATCACCTGGCTTGCGAGACCGTCCGTCATCCGTTCCGCGATCCCGAGGCGCGCGCGTTCCGCAATGTCTCTGAATGTATCGACCGCGTCACCCGGTCGGGCCAGCCCTGGGCCTGTCAGTGCATGCAGGACAGAGCGTACGAAATCCTTCGTGGCTTCGGCACTGGCGAAGAGGCCGGCCCCCTTGAGCTTCGTGTGATAGCGAGAAGCGGTTTTTGCCAGCGACTCGTATCTGTTCAGCCGGGGATAGCGTCCGATATAGGCTTCGACCAGTTCATCACGGCGCTTGCCGGTAGCTGCCAGGCGGCAGCGCTGGTACTGCAGCACGAACCCCATCCCCCGCAGGAAATTGGTCGCGACTGGACGGCTCTGCTTCGGTTCTGGCAGGGACTTGACCGTTCCGGCTGTGGTCAGGGTGCGCGTGGTGGCCTTCAGGCCGGGGAGCTGAGACAGCGTCTCCAGCGCTGGCCCCGACGGCAGGCGCCCATCCGAAAGCCCGAGGAGCAGGTCGAATGAAGCCGGCTCGGCGATGTGGACGGTATTCATGAGAAGGAGAAGGGCCGTGTCGAGGGTGCCTGCGGCTCCGCCGGACTGGGCGAGAGTGGCAGTCAGCGATGCCGTGAAATCCTTTTCCATCCGTTCCCTGCGGTTTGCCGGTTTGAAGTCCTGCACTTCGAACGACGGTGGCGGTGGTGGTGGAAGAGGCAAGAAAGATCAAGTGGCTGGATCAAAGCGCCAAAGCGTCAAACTGTCCATTAACCGAGCGGACCAGGAGATAGCGCAGGGCTGACGCGGGAAGCGGCTGGCCTTCATTCATACCTCCGATCAAAAGTCAATCCTCTGAGTGCCGCCTCCCGCGGGAGCGTGCGGGATGCTCCGTTCTGCGACGCTTGTGCCATCGCAAATGAATGGAACTCACAATGTTCTCGGTGACGAAGGTCAAGGCAGTCAGGCCGGTGGAGCTGTCGAAGCGGTATGATCTGCGCGACGGCAACCTGACGAAGACGGTGGTGGCGGCGCTCTCTCGCGGTCAGGTAGAGACGCTGGAGCTCGAAGGGATCGAGGCCCTGGCAGAGGTGATCTCCCGGCTCACGCCGGCGGAGGCGCTCATGCTCGGCGTGCCCCAGATCAAGTCCGCCACGACGATTGTAACCCGGCGGATGCTAAGCGCGCATCTCCGTGAAGGAGATATTGCCCGGACGGCTGATAATTTCGTCTATCCCGAAGGGGCGGGTTTCCTGTTCATCGACCACGACGGTCTGCAGGACGGAACCTGCCTCTCCCGGGAGGATCTGCTCGAGCGGCTTTACGCCTGCGCGCCAAGCCTGCGGCAGGTCAAGATCCTCGCGTTGCCCTCGTCCTCCTCGCACATCTGCCGGACGGACACTGGCGAGGATCTGACCGGCGCGCGGGGGTTGCATCTCTATATCCCCGTGAAGGACGCGCGGGACATCCCGCGCATCGGCAAGGTCCTGACCGATCTCCTCTGGCTGGGCGACCAGGGATATGTGCGGATCGCCTCGAATGGCGCCCGTCTGCTGCGCAGCCCGATCGACAGCACGGTCTGGCAGCCGAGCCGGCTGGTGTTTGCGGCTGGGGCGATCTGCGCCAACGGGCTTGAGCAGCGGCGGGGCGCGCCGGTGATCGTCAATCCGGAAGGCGCGGACCTCTGGGACAGCGTGGCGCTGCTGCCTACTCTCGATGCGGCCGCCCAGGCTCTGGTGCAGGCGACGCGCGACCGCGCCCTGGCGCTGTCCCAGAAGGCGGCGGATGAACAGCGAGCGGTCTGGCTCGAGGACTTTCGTCCGGGGCTGTTGCGCGATCTCGGGGCCGGGCCGGAGGCACGGGAGCCGCGGGAGGAACTCCTTGCCGCGGTGGAAAATGCCGTTCTCGGCCCGGGCCTCCTGCTCTTCGTCCGGCGTGCCGGCGAGGTGCAGTTCGCGCCGGTGACCGTGGAGGCCATCCTCGCCGACCGGATCGGCTATCACCGGGCAATCACGCTCGACCCGATCGAGCCCGACTACAACGGTCGGGCTCCCGTCGGCTGTCTGTTCCTCGACGGGAGAACTCCGGTCCTGCATTCGATGGCGCATGGCGGAACGAGCTATCGGCTCGAGCGGCGGACAACGATCGTCGAGCTTCATCCTGGCCGGATGGCGGAGGCGACGGAGGCGGTGCTCACCCACATGCGCGGCGACAGCCGCTTCATGGATCACGGCGACCTCCTCGTCACGATCCATGACGGCAAGCGCCAGCCGATCGACGAATACCGGCTCGAACTCATGCTGGGAGACATCCTGTTCCTGAAGGCCGACGCAAAGGGGAGGATGAAGCCCTCCGATCCGCCGTCGAGGCTTCTGCGCCAGATCCTGAGCCTCGGCGCGCAGCGCCGCCTGCGCCGCCTGACCTTCATTCTGCGCCGCCCGACCCTCAACGCCCGGGGGGAACTGCTCACGCGGCCCGGCCATCATGCGGGCGAGGGCCTCTATCTGGACTACGATCCCGAGGAGTGGCCCGAGATCCCCCTGACCCTTTCGCAGGAGGATGCACGAGCCGCCCTGAAAATGATCTGGAAGCCCTTCGCGGCCTTTCCTTTCGTGGATGCGGCTTCGCGCGGAGCCCTTCTGGCGGCGATTTTTACCGCGATCCTTCGTCCGTCCCTGCCGACGGCACCCCTGGTTGCCAGTGACGCTCCCAACCACGCCTGCGGCAAGACCTTGGCGCTGGAGGCGGTGGCCAGCCTCGCTGCGGGCGAGCCGGTGAGCGTGGCGGCGCCCTTCGACGGGGACCAGGCGGAGATGCGCAAGCTGCTGACCAGCACCGCCCTTGCCGGCGACTCCACGCTCCTCTTCGACAATTGCCGGACCTTGCTCGACTCCCCCCAGCTGAGCGCCTTCCTGACGGGCGAATACTGGTCGGACCGGCTCCTCGGATCCAACGTGATGCGCAATGGCCTGCCCACCCAGATCTTCCTGGGCGTCACGGGGGTCAACCTGCAGTTCAGCGCCGAACTGCGGCGCCGGACGATCGCCTGGCGGATCGATCCGCAGGTCGAGCGCCCCCATGAGCGGGCCTTCGACTTCTGCCCGCGGGAGCAGGTCATGACGTTCTACAAGGAAATCGTGGCAGCCAGCCTTGCGCTCATCAGGACGGCGCAGGCTGCGGATCTGCCGAGGCCGGCTCATACCTTCGCCTCCTATCCGGTCTGGGACCGCCTGATCCGCACGGCGGTGCGACATGCCGCGCAGCTGACCGACGGCTTCTTCGCCGATCCGGTGCCCCAGGCTGTCCGCGCCGTGGCCGAGACGGAGGAGGTGATCGACCTGCACGCCCTGCTCGCCGGGCTGATGGAGGCCTTCGGCGGCGAGGCCTTCGGCTCGGTCGATGTCTGCATGCTGATCGAGGATCCGGCCAACCGCAGGCTCGGAGCCCTGATGGCAGGCGCCACCCAGCGTCCGGACCGGCTTTCCCCGAAAAGTCTCGGCCGCTATCTGGCGCAGTATGTCGACCGGCCGAGCGGCCATCTGGTGCTGCGGGCGCGGCGCGGAAGCAAGGCGCTGAGCTTCTTCGTGGAGCGCGTCCCTCAGGAGGCCCCGGAATCCGCCTGAGGGAGGGGCGGCGTCTGCTTGCCGCAGGGCGCCGCTCGCAGACGTTATCCGGCTCAGCTTGGATTGGACGAGCCGCCCCCAGCCGGCTTCCGGTGGTTTCAGCGTGTGACCTGCGCGCCGGGCGAGCAGGAGGCCGCGATGGGGCTTCCGATCGGTTCGGAGAGTTCAAGGTCCCGACCGGGCATGGCAATTACGGCGGGTCCGGATGGCGCGGCTAACGCCAGAACAACGCCTTGGGATGAGGCCCTGTCCGCGCCCCGGCGGCTGATCGAAGACATCCCGGGGCATGGTTCTGCTCAAGGAGAGCAGGACTACTTCCACGGCTCGTCGGCTTCTTCCCAGCGTCGGATCCTGCTTTCGCCGGAGCTACAGCTCTTTCGGGGGCAGGGGGGGAGCGAACGGATAAGGGACGGCCAAGTCTCGAAGTCCGATCGATGCGATCCTCGCGCCGGAAGATACGATTCCCGTACATCGGAGGCCGGAAGGCGGACGGCTGCAATCCAGTGAGGTTGGCGGGTCATCCTAAGATCATCGGACGCCGCTTTTGCGCGCTTCTAGATTCCTCCTGCCGGTGCGAGCCTCCCAGGATCCGTCAGCCGCACGGGATGGTAAATTCTCATGGACCTGGGTTTCTTTCCGGAGCGATCGCCGGACATCCCGCGGGATCCGAGCAATCCGATCGCGGGGACCGGATGCTGACCATGGATCCGGACGTTGCCTGTATTCCCGCCGTGACGGTCGAGGCGCCCGAAGGTTCCGGTGTCACTTCCCTGCTCGACTTCGTGAGCCGGTCGATCCCCTCCTCCGGGGAGGGGCAGGATGTTCCGCCCTGGCTTGCAGAGCATGGCCAGCTGGCCGTCGCGCGTGCCCGCCGGATCCTGCTCCATGGTCGAGGCCTGGAATGGGAAAGCCCGTCCTTCGCCCGCTACGTTCTCTGCCGGATGCCGGTTCCGGGACGTCTTGCCCTGAAATGGTTTCACGACCGGCCGGTCGAAAGGGCAGAGTACCTTGCCCTTCACCCTTCCGGATGTACCGCTCTTTCTGTCCTTGCGGCGTCTGGGCTGCTGACAAGGGTAGATCGGGAACTTGAGGAAGACATGCGCCAAGGTTTCCGGGATGAGGTTCTGGTCATTCTGGGCAAGATCGTCCGCAAATACCGGGACGAGGCACAAGGTTAGTCCTTCCCATCGGGCCGCTTCAGGTCGCAGTTCGTCCGGTGGCGCCCGCAGTTCCGCCGCGGGGCTTCTCCGCTGGATGCGCCATGGATGAGGGATCAGCCCTCCTTCAGCGCCCTCGGCCGCGCATCAGGCCCTGGAAAGCCGAGGTTCTTCCGCATGCCGCGGGGGAGACTGGCCGGCGAAGGGGCTGCATGACGACCTGCAGCAGGCTTGTTCTCGACCCGGAACCGGTTGGGCGGGGGCGAGCATCATCAGGAAGGAGTCGGGTGGAGCAACCGAAGATGCTGGCGGTGTTCTGCAGGAGTCTTGATAAGACACTGGAAAAAAATACATTTGCCAACTGGAAACGAGATTTTGGTCTGAGTTGGCAAAAATGGCTTTTTTCAGCGATCTGAGCGGAGACGCGGTCCGGGATGCGATCGATGCACGCGAACGCTACCGCCTGCTGCGGCAGGCCTTGGCCGAGCTCCGGCACAGCTACGGCGGCTCGATGAAATTCGAGGCCCGGGGGGATGCGGATTATCTCATCCGGCGTCCTTTCCGCGGCACCGGCAGGAGGTCGTGCGGCCGACGGAGCCCGGAAACCGAGAACATGCTGCGGAAGTTCGAGGAGGGGAAGGCCGCTGCCGAAGAGCGGGTGCAGAGCCTTCGAAAGCTGCTCGAGGAGCAGGCCCCTGTCCTGCGCGCACGGGGCCTCGGCCGGGTTCCCCTCCTGACGGCACGGGTGATCCGCAAATTCGAGGATCTGGGATGGCTCGGACGGACTCTCCTCGTACTCGGAACGAACGCGCTTTATGCCTATGAGGCGGCGGCCGCGGTCCGCATCGAGGCCGGCATGCTGGCAACCGGGGATGTCGACGTGCTTTACGATGCACGTCGGAAGCTCGTCATGTCGGGAGAGGTGGGGGAACGGGGTCTGATCGGAGCGTTGCAGTCCGTCGACAGATCCTTCCAGCCGGTTGGGCGACGCAGCTATACAGCCGCTAACAAGGACGGCTACATGGTCGATCTGCTGGAACCCCTGGATTATGATCGCGTCATGCGACAGGGGCCGGCGCGGATGTCTGCAGCTCCGGACGACCTCGTGGCGGTTTCGACAGAGAGCAGCCGATGGCTTCTCAACGTGCCAAAGTTCTCCGCGACGACCTTTGATGAGAAAGGGCTTCCGGTCAGGATCGTGACGATCGATCCACGGGCCTTTGCGTTGCAAAAGCAATGGATCCTGGAGAACGACCCGACGCGGGACCCGGCCAAGCGCCGCCGCGATGGCGAGCAGGCCCGCCTGGTCGCGAAGCTTGCGGTGCGCCATCTGGGGCTGAGCTTCAATGATTCTGCTCTCTCGGCCCTGCCGCGGTCCTTTCTGGATCTCGCGGACCGGCTGGAGGTGCCCCCGATTGATGAGGCGCCACTCTGGTAGTCCCGGTCGCGGCTCAGCCAAAGACATCATTGCGGTCGCCCGTAGCGAGGATGGATCCGGGACGCAGGCCACGCGCTTTCAAGCGCCAGCCGATGCTGCGCCGTCGGTCCGGATCTTCAGGCGAACTCGGGGGCAGCGTCGGGAAAAGTGGGGACCCTTCCGCCCCCGTCCTGCAAGGGCCTTACCTCGAACGCCTCCCGCTCGAGCGGAATGCCGTCCTTGCCGACGGGCAGGCCATCCAGATAACTGTCCGGAACCTCGCGGAGGAACGTCTCGGCGCGGTCCAGCTTTTCGAGAACGATCATCTTGATGATTCCGGCTGTCCAGCCCTCTGGCACGCCTCGCAGGCTTTCCAGTTCTTCGTTCGAAGCCGATACGGCCCTCTGCCGGGCGTTGTTCAGCAGGGCCAAGGGAGAGAGGACGCCAAGTTTCAGAGCAGCGCCGAGAAACAGCGGGCCGAGCGGACAGTAGTTTTCCCCGATCAATGCAAGATCGAGAATATCGCGGGCCTGACGGCGCGTGGAGGCGGCCGTGACCTTGTTGACGGCAAGATCGGCCCGATGCAGGCGTAGACCCCATGCCGGGTCCGGTTGCAGTGGAAAGAACCTCATCCGGGTCTCGCTCATCCACTGGATCTGGGTTGCCGCTCCGCCTCCCCGGACGGTGGCATCGGTACAGCCGTAGATTTCCAGGTCGATCGTCACTTCATAGCCGGCGTCTTCCAGGGAGCGGACGTCCCTCTGGACGATATCCGGGATCATCTCGTCCGTATCCGTGAGATCGTCCGATTGGCGCGACGTATGCTGGTTCAGGACGGCGCCGCCCGCAAAGTAGCTTTCGGCGCTTCGGTTGGAAGCCATGATCCGAGCGACACGGGCCTGCAGATCCGTCAACATCACCGAGAAATCGTCACTTCTCTTGAGCAGCGCAGGAGTTTCAGCCCAAGACGGAAGCCTGCCAGATCCGTTCGGTCCATGACCGCCGCGCCAACCACACGGAGTTGCGCCGGCAGCGGCATGCCCGACAACCGGGCCTCGGAGATGTTGTCCATGATCTCGAGGCGATAGCGGTTCATCGCCTCTCCGAGCAATTTCTGAGGGTCGGGCTCGGGCATCGTGATCGTCCGGATGCGAGATGCGGATGGCGAATATATAGGCGATCCGGCCATGTCAGACAAAGGCAAAGGCAGCGGATCCAGGCCGCGAAGGTCGTGGCAGGGTCGCCCGAGATCGTGTCCCGGTTGGTGGGGTATCTCACCCGTAGCGCTGCCGCCCGCCCGCGCCACACGCTCGTCTCCACTGAGACCTCCTACAGCTTCTGTCGACGTGGACTTCCCGTCCGGAGGAGGCTTGTGGTGAAAATCGTGAAGGGGCGCCGGCTCCTTGGCTGCAGCCAAGCCCCGGGTTAGATTTTTTTGACTAACTTATTGAATAGTATGATTTTGGTAAAATCATGGCTGTGATACTGGCATGTGATACCAAAATGATGAATTACAAGGACTTAGATGCTAGGGCTGTGCGTGACCGCGGGCCGTCGGACGCTACCGTGACCATCCTGAAGCCATGCCGGTTGTCTCCGGGCCTATCCATGCCCCAAGGTTTCAGCAGGAACCCCCGCTCCTCCAGAGCCTCGGGGCGGAAGCGCCAATGGCGCCAGTCAGACTGCTGCCAGCTCCATCGGACAAGCTCTTGCATGATCGATAACCTGCGCCGTTGTCGATCATGAATAGCGCCTGAAGTGATTGATTCCCCGCGACAGAGCCCTCCGTGGTTCACGCCCGGACGAAAAGGCCGGGATCATCGCCATCAGAGTTTCCATCTTGACAGCCGATTTGCCTCCCATCAGA
Source organism: Cereibacter sphaeroides 2.4.1 (assembly GCF_000012905.2). Classification (NCBI taxonomy): domain Bacteria; kingdom Pseudomonadati; phylum Pseudomonadota; class Alphaproteobacteria; order Rhodobacterales; family Paracoccaceae; genus Cereibacter; species Cereibacter sphaeroides. The sequence goes on from NC_007489.1 coordinate 95,258, forward strand.
ATCTTCGGCATGTCCATCCAGAACGCCCACCACTCGATACGCTGATCTCCCGTTTCGGGGGAGGCGGCGCTGGTGCGCGGGAGGGATTTATACACCCTTAAGCGGCAGATTACCGTTCACGGGAGGGTTCGAATCCCTCGCCTCCTACCAATCCCGTCTTGACTGATCATGACCATGGGTGGTGGTGGACGTGCCTTTTTCCGACGAAGATCTCATGCTTATGTGGGGGGCCGAAGAGCCTCTGCCGACGCCCTCCGGCTTCCGACGAGCGTGGGCGCTGATGCGGGAGATGAACGCTTCGGCGCATCATGACGACGCGCAGAGGCTGTGCTTTCTGAAACGGCCCAGCCGTCTCGAGACCTACAATTTTCTTTTCAGTCGCTCCTGTGCCGAACCGCAAGCGACCGTCAGAGAGCGGCTGCGGGCGCTGCAGCATGCCGATCCCTTGTGGGGGAACCTCGCCATGGAGGTGCGCGCACGCCTCATGCTGCTGGTCGACGATCTTTCCGAAGGGGACCTGTTTACGGGGGCCTCATTCGCTGCTGCTGCGGATCACACCGTCCCCGAGGGCCACATCCTGCTGCACACAGCTCCTGCGAAATCGGGGGAGGATCGGCGCGGCCGGGATGCCATGCGCGAGGCGCTGGCCCGACCGAAGAGGCTTGCAGGCCCGAGGACATGCGATGAGGTGGACGACCTCTTTGCCGCTCTTTTCGCGGAGAGCCCCTGGCTTGGGCAGCCGCTCGAATGGGCCTGGCAGAGGGCCCTCGACAGTCTCAACGAGCTCGGATGGGTTCGCCTTCCGCCCTTGCTGCTGGTCGGGCCACCCGGCTGCGGCAAGACCTGGATGGCCGAACGGCTGGCTGCACTCGCGGGCCTTCCCTGGTCGCGCCTGGAGGGGGCCAGCATGACGGCGAGCTTCCCGATCGGGGGGAGCGATTTCCAGTGGAACTCCTCCCACCCGGGAGAGGCCGTGAGGCTCATCCATGAAAGCGGCGTGGCCAACCCTTGCGTGATTTTCGATGAAGTCGAGAAGGGACAGACGAGCTCCTCAGGGGGCGATCCTCGCCTGGCGCTCCTGCCTTTCCTGCAGCGTTCGACCGCGGCGCGATACCGCTGCCCCTACCTTCAGGCTCCGATCGATGTGAGTCACGTGACATGGATCCTGACGGCCAACGGTCTGGAGGGGCTGAGTGCGCCGCTCCTCGACCGCGTCACCGTCTTTCAGGCACGCCATCCCACCGGATCTGACCTCGAGCGGCTCGTCATGCGGATCACGGCCGAGATCGAGGACAGGCGGCTGACGCTTCGCGGCCTCGATCGCCTGAAAAACAATTTCCGGGCACTGGGACGCCGGCCGATGCTGCATTGAAAAGCAGATGATGATGGACCTTCGTGCAGAGCTCCTGCTGGTGCTCGTCCTGGCGCTGCAGGTGCTCGCCCATGGCTGGGGCGATGTGCGAGACTGCAGTATGAGGCCGGCAAGCCGCTGCGAAAGGCGGCGACTTTTTCCAGCCAGCTCCAGCACGAGATCGTTCAGGCCTGCACGGGGGGAGCGGCCTTCCGAGACCATGAGGGGCTCGAACAAGCCTGTCGTCTCGCCATCGTCGGAAAGTGCCCCCTGTCCTGCTTTCTGTCCGCTTTCATGACCGCTGTGGCCTCTTCCAAAGAGCAAGCCTTATTGAACCCTTGTGGCTTTCCTGAAGGGAGTGCTTCCGCCTTGGTGGCCGGTTCGGTGTCCGCCATCACGAAGAAGAGCCATATCGCAAACAGGACGCCTCACCCCGCCTTCCAGAGGCGAAGCTGCGCCGGAGAGCGCGCTGGAAAGGGCGAGAGCCGCTCGATACGGTGACGAAGCTCAGTGTCGAGGTTCGTCATGCCCGATGATGGCGTTCAGCTTGAGGTCTTCCCGACCTGTCTGCACCTGCAGCGGATCGATACTGCACGCAACCTGTGGCGCTTTTACCGAATGACGGTTCAACGGGACCTTTTCGGTCGCGTGACCCTCGTTCGGACATGGGGACGGATCAGGACGCATGGCCGGGAGCGGGTCGACTTCCATGAAGACGAGGGCGTGGCGATCACGGCCCTCATGAAACTCGCCGAGGCAAAGCGGCGTCGGGGATACGAGCCGTGAAGGGTGAGGCAAGTCCGCTCAGGTCCCGGAGAACCGATCCACAGCCCCTTGGACAAGCCTGCTCCACGACGACATGGGGCGATGAGAATGTCGGCGCAATCGCGGCCGTCCCGCCTGCATCCGCGACATGCGGGATCGGGATATCAGGCAACCTTGCGTCGGCTGCGCCGGGCAAAGAGCTTGGACCAGTCCGCAACCGTCTCTTCGGGCAGATAGAGAAGGCCTGCGACGTCCTCGATGGACAGACCCTCGGCAAGAAGAAGCAGGGCATTGGCCATGCGAGCCTGGACGACTTCGGGGGATTTGGCGTCCAGCGCATTTCTCAAGCTGGCGCGGTCTTCGTCGGAAAGGTCGAGAATCATACGGTCACTCTCTGGAGGAGAGAGTGCGCTTTGCACAGAGTGACAGCCTCTTCAAGTTGTCCCAGGCATCCTCCACAGCCCGCTTCGAGGGCTGGGTGGATGTCCCTGCGCCTTGCAGCAGACGGTATCCCGGGCGCTGAAGATCACGGTGCAGCCGCTCACCCAGCCAGATAGTACGCGGCCATCCCTCCCAGCGTGGCGAGGCCTGGATCTCCGATTTCCGCGACACTACGGCCAGGCCGTGCTGCCGCGGACAGGCGACGAACTTCCGCAAAGCTGACCTGGTGGCAGGATGCCCTCCTGTGGCCTCGCTGCGAAGGATATTGCACCATTTGCTGGTAACAGTGCCCTGGCTGACCCGATCGCTGACCGGGCCTCTCAGGTCCTTCGAGATGCTCGCCAGGTCGAAGACATGAGCCGCCTCGATGGCAGGTCGCCTATCCGCGATACGAACCGGAAGCCAAGGGCCGCCGCGGCAGCTGATCCTGCGTGACGCGTGGGATCGGCTCCCGGCACTGGAATATGAGGTCGGCGACGCGACGTAGGCCTCAGGCGGATGGGCTGTACAGGACCGGCCCATGCGCCGAAACTTGCCCGTCCTCAGCCGGAGTTTCGTAGAGGCTGGCATGTCCCTCCAGGAGTTCCGCGATCTCGCGCGGATCTTCCGTGAGCAGCCAATGGGCGAATTCCTCCAGGCTCGCTTCCGCCAGCAGGGCCTGCTGCTGGGGCGTCGGAGCGATCCAGATCGCAAGTGCCAGGAGGGCCACAGCCCGCCGCGGCTCGCTCGCGGCCGACAGTGGCGCTACGAAACTGACCCCGGCGTGCCGTTCCAGTTCCCGGGCGGCATCCAGAGCCCATCCCTCGATGAGGGGGAGCCTGACCGCGCCGGGCTCCGGAGGTGTGTCCTTGAGATTGCGTATCATTCAGGTCCGATCTGTATAAGTGCGTCCACCGCCCGAACGCCGGAAGCCGCTTCCGGTTGCCGCATTCGAGCCGATATTTCTGCTCCCGCCCCATTCGCATGTCCGGGAACTGCTTCTCCAGGGCGCCCGATGGAGAAATTGCCGAAGGGGCTCTGCAGCCCTTGACATCAGATTAGGCAGAACGCCGGCCAGTCGAAAGATGAACTTACCGCAGCTTGACATTGGTCGGATCAAGGGGATTCGGTCCCGCCGCAGCGTTCCAGAGCCGTCCGGACCTTACGGAATTCCGTGTCCTTTCTACATCATCAGGGTGTTTTCCCGAGGGCTGCGGCTCACAGACTCTCCCAAAGCCGGTCTCTCCGGCAGGGAATTCCGGTCTCTTAGGTTTTCAGCGACCGTCCTTCGGGGCAAATCTCTACCGATTGAAATATCTCGTCGACAAAGGAGACAATGATCTGAAACTAAAGCTTTGCCATATTTCGTCCATGAAGCTCATAAATCGTCCTGGCCATCTTTAGGTTATATGTTGCCTTCCCGCCTCAATACTTTTGCGCTCCTTCAAATTCCCCAAGAGCGGTAGAGTATCGCCCTGCTTTTCCCCGGAAAGCGTGAAGTGGATGGTGAAAGTATCATGAAACATGGTTTTCTCTTCGGAGCGGCAGCCTTGGCTCTGCTCTCGACTTCCTCCGTGGCGCTGGCGGGCGGACCCATCGTGGTTCCGATGGAGGCTCCCGTGACAGCGCTGGCTCCCAGCGGAACCTACGACTGGTCGGGCTTCTGGATCGGCGGCGGCCTGGGCTACGGCAGCACCAACTATGACATCTCGGGAGATGCCGATCTCGCGGAAGGGCAAAGCGGTGCGCTCGAGCTGCCTGATCTCGGCGGCCAGGGGGGGCTCCTGTCGCTGGAGGCCGGCTATGCCTATGCTCTGGCACCCCGATGGATTCTCGCGGGTCAGCTGGACTATGCCTTCGGCAATATCGACAATGACGCCGACCTGTCGCTCGATGGCGAGCTCAGTCTCGACGCCTCCTACGACATCAAGGTCAAGTCGATGATGGCGGGGACCGCACGTCTGGGCTATCTCCCCTCGGACACCACCATGATCTACGGCCTTGCCGGCCTCACCCGTGCAAAGTTCGAGGCGGATTATTCCGTCTCCGGCGTGACATCGGGCGGCTATGATTTCTCCGATACCGGTCTCACGATCGGGGCCGGGATGGAGACCCGCCTGACCGAGAAGATCGGCCTGAAGCTCGAATATCGCTACACCAAATTCGACGACTATACGATTTTCGACGGGAATGTCGCGGGTGCGGACGTCAAGGCAAGCTCCGACACCTCGATCCAGTCGGCGACTGCCAGCCTCACCTACCGCTTCTGAGGCGTCACGCGGGATCCGGCGGGAAATCCGGCCGGATCCCCGGCTCTTGCATCTTCGCCTGCCACGGGCTCGTTTCCGGCAAGGCGCCTTCGGCTTCTCCCGCTGAGAGGGTTCGTGCTCCAAAGAGCATCGAACTGCGGTAGTGCTCGGCAGCGGCCAACGGTTGACCGCCGAGCCGTGACAGTCTTGTGAGGGGCTCGTCCGCGCTCCCATCCAGGATCCGTGCGATTTCCTCGGGATCCTCCGTCAGCAGCCACTGGGCGAATTCCGGGGCGGTCACGTCCGATAGAAGATGACGGTACTCGCTGCCCGGGTCGTACCAGGCTGCCAGAGCGGTGAAGACCGCGGCTCGGCGCAGATCGTCGGCTGCGAACAGCGGGGCAAGCAGCCGGATCCCTGACCGCTGCTCGATCTCGAAGGCGGCCCTGAGGGCCCATCCCCCGAAGGGGCGCAGCCACGGGCCGGCAGAGCACGAAAGAGTATCGGCACGGGGAAAATCTGAGGAAGAGCAGTCCTCGGCAAGTTCAGAAAAAGTGTCGGCAAGGGCATCGCGTTTCATGGAGCTGCCTCCGAGACTAAGAACCTGTGGTGATGAATGACTTGATAGGCCTTACGAGGCGAAGCATGCCATGCTGCCGGGCAGGGAGGTCAGACTTCCTAAGGTGCGCGTCACAAAACTCTTTCGGCTTCCCCTCGGGGTTGCTCGTGCGTTTCGGGGAGGCAAGACAGGGTTGTGCGCAGCCCAAAAAATGGGCGCAACCGCAGCTTTGCAGGGGTGCGCCGAATGCCAAACGGCCAGTCCCAGAAAAGCATGCAGGCATCATGCCTGGCGCCCCTGCCAGACCCGAACCCGACTCGGATGCCACATCGCCGGAGCGCTGGCCGATGATGCTCTTGCTGCGAGCCGTTGGGCCAGGCATCGGGAAGGCGCGAGCAACGCCGCCGTTCCGTGTGACCCATAGAACTGACCGCAAGACGTCCAATGAAAAGGACGCCCGGCCGATCACCGGGCGTCAAATCTGTCATGAAACAGAATCCAAGGCAGTTTTCAGGGCTTGCGCCAGGTCACGTCAGCCGCACCCATGCACCTCTTCATCATAGAAGGGCTCTGATTCGAAATCCTGTTCTCTATGGAGCTGAAACGCAGGCATTCGTTTCGACTGCGGTATCCGAAGAGAGGATGATATGCGGCAAGCCGGCATCTTTCGGGGCTGACACCACTCCCCCGGAAAGACCTGTTGTGGATCGGCAGCACCAGTCTGAATGGTAACTAAAGATTGCTCTCCGCTTACTATCGGCCGGAAATAACGCCGCGCGTATCTTTCATTTTTGCTTTGCGCAGCCTGAAGCTCACTTCAGGGTTGCCGGAAGCATCCTAAGTTAATCATCTTCTATGTCATGCAGTAACTTGGCATGATCCTTCAATTGTTCGATTGTCCATCGTACCGCGTCATGTTGAGGGATCAAACCAAAGATGTATTCAGGATCGCAATCCGGCGGCACCGATCAGGAACAAAACGTGTCGCTGCTGGTGGCGGGCGATCACGAATTGCTTCGGGATGCCATCAGCGAAATCCTGAGACGGGAGGGAGGGTTCTCGGTAGAGGTGACCGGCAGCCGCGAAGGGGTGCTCAAGCAGATCGAAGAAAGAGGCGGGTTCGACGTCATCCTGCTCGATCTGCAGATGCCGGGCATGAGCGGGCTCGATTCTCTGCGCGAAGTAGCGACGTCAAATGCCAACGGAGCCGTAGCGATTTTAGCGGGCGAGCTTACGCGCGATGTGGTGATGAGTGCCTTCAAGGCAGGCGCCAGAGGCTATATTCCGAAAACACTCCCGCTGCGCGCCTTGCCCATCGCCTTGCGCCTCATCGCCTCCGGTGAGAGTTACGTTCCTGCGTGGCTGACAAATGGAGGCGGAACAACGCAGGCGGATGGCCCCAGTTTCGATCTTCTGCCAGAAGAGTTGCAGATCCTGGAAGAGGTTTCGGACGGGCGGACCAACAAGCAGATCGCTTTCACGCTGAACGTGACCGAAGGTGCCATCAAGATGAAGATGCGCGCCATCTGCATGAAGCTGGGAGCCAAGAACCGGACGCACGCGGTGGTGATCGCGCGGCAGCACATGATGCTGCGGTGAAGCGGCCCCGCCCTCTCTCCGTTCAAGCGTCCCGATCAACCGGGGTGGGGGCGGACGGGAAACCGGATGGGCGCCACGCGCCTGTTCCACCGCGGCGAGGAACTCGCCCCGGGAGCAGGGAACCTGCAGCGTGACGCGGTCTGCCGGTCCGCAAGGATCATCATCCGACCGCCACGGATCTCCGGATATGAGAAGCGTCAGTTGCGGATATCTTATCCGGATCTTCTGACACAATCGACCCATATCCTCGCATGAGGCGCGGTCTGCCAGTCCAGTATCACCTTCTCGGCACCGGGATAGAAGGCTCCAAGGCCCCAGAGGTTGCTATCGAGCCATTCCGCCATCACGATTGGCCCCGCAACTTGAACGACAGGGGCGTCGAACCCGCTCAGCCAGGCTTCGATATCGTCGAACCAGAAACGCCGCACGTCCGCTGCGGCCAGCAGCAGGGTCCCGCCGATCGGGAAGTCCTGCGGCATTTCGCCTGCGAGGGGCGGCGGAGTGCATGGGCGCTACCCTTGGGTCTTCGGAACCTTGTCCTCTTCAGGACAACCTCCTGCCCTTGCCTCCGGAACGGACTGGTCGGCGGTCAACAGCGCGGCGGGCACTACAGGAGCGTGGAAATCTTCGACATGACGCAGACCGACACCTGTGTTCACCGCCAGCTGCGTTCGATTGCGGGCCTCGAACTTCAAACAGAGGGCGCGGACATGCATCTTGATTGTGACCTCCGCCAGGCCCAGCTTCTGGGCGATCTCCTTGTTCGTCTTTCCTGCTCCGATCAGGTTCAGCACCTCGCGTTCCCGACGCGTCAGCCTGACCTTGCCGATCTCATAGATATTGGCGTCCAGAATCAGGACAGGCGGGACGTATTTTTCTCCCGAAAGCACGAACCCGATGGCATTGATCATCGAGGCCGCCCCCATGGACAGGGGGAAGTATCCTGCGATACCGAGATCGAGAGCTTCATGGATCATGTCGGCGTCGATCGACCCGGACATCAGGACAACAGGCTTTCCACCACTGGCTTCGAGACAGCGCCTGATCGGTTCCATTCCCCATAGGTCGGGCGGGCAATTGATGATCGAGAGGTCGAACGGCCCGTGTTCGCTGGTCAGGGTCAGAAGCTGGTCGATGCCGGTCACTTGGAAAACCTGGGCGTCGATCGACCGTTCGATGTAGGCTGCGAGGAGCTCGCGGATCAGGGCTTGCCCGTGAAAAAGAGCAATTTTCATGTTACCTTTCTCGCATATGCCCGCGCGTCTTCAGCTAGACCTTCCCAGTTTCAAACTGATAGGATGGCTGGTGAAAGCAGGTAAGATCTCTTTTCGCAACGCACCAATACCGGGTGCCGGCGCTGAAGAGCCGCAAGATGCGATGCTTGAACTTTAGAAAATCGCGGACCCCGGAAGTTTGGGCGATCTTTGAGAATATCGCGGGGCTTCAGCGCCCCGTTGCGCTGAGTACCCCTTGCGACAGGAGACCCGCATTCATCGCGATCTGCAGCGCCTGGACCGGCGTCCTCGCACCCGTTTGTGACACGGCCGACTTGAGCCGCGCCTTTACCGCGCTCTCCGTGATCCCGAGAATGTGAGCGATGCGCTTGTAGCGGTAGCCGTCCGCCAGCAGGCGCAAGGCCTCTATCTGAGAGGTAGTGAGGCGGGGCGCAGTCCTCCTGCGGTGCATCCCAAGGAGCAGCTTTTCGATCCTGAGCATTTCCTCATCGGTGTACTCCCGATCGGCTCTCCCGAAGATCCCCACGGTTCTCACATATCCATCCGACAAGGAGAGAATGCTGATCACGCATCCATATGTGAGGCCATGCTGACCATATTCGACCATGACGCCTGCGGGGTCCTCAGCTGGAAGCGCGCTCCACCGCGATTTCCCGCAGTTCATGAAGGTCCATTGCAACAGCGGATCCTTGAGGGCCATCCCTCGCGCGACGTATCTGCTCGTGAGGGGGGCGGGGAAGTGGTTTATCTCCACTTCGGGGGCCACGAAGTGTATCCGAAGGCCGATGTAGAAACCGGCCGGGGCCAGTTCTGACAGAGTCTTCACTTCCTTATCGGATGCTGGGGACATGGCACATTCTGGTAATCGTTGAATGAAAGGCCTTCTGCCGCTGGTTGCCACAGCAGCACTGTAGCAAGCATCAGGAAATTTTGCGTAAGCGCATTTGATCTTTTGTTGCAAGCACCTCTCTGATGTAGTCAGATCCTTTTATCCCTCTTGAGCTCGACGCTCGGTTCCATAAACTTTTGCGCTTGGCTCCGAGCATTGGTTGCGGGCCCGTAACCATTCGGATGGGTCGACATGCTGCAAGTTATATATTTTCGATCAAGCAAGAGATCTACATCCAAAGAGAGCAGGATCCAGGCTCATCCTTCGATGCCTGAAACGGGTTGCAATCCCGCGACGAGATGCGAACGACACCGAGACGAACGATATGCTTAAACCGGACGAAGAGATCAGGATACTCATGCCGAGGGTGCTGGCGGATGAAGCCCGTGCCCTCGCGCGCCGATATGATGTCACGCTGGGCAGCATCATCCGCAAAGCCGTGACGGACTTCATCCGGACGCACGATTGCACGACCCCCGGGCGATCTGCGGGATCTGGACCTCGCGCGGCGTCCAGTGCAATGAGCGAGCAGGAACTCGAAGAGTTGAGGTCCTCGGTTTCCGCTGCAGTGAGCGGCGCGACCTCATGGGCAAGCTTGCGTGATCGCCTTGCCGCCCTGAATCTAGAGATGTTCCCCAAGGGCGGAGGCCTCGCCTTGCGCACGATGGACACGCAGAAGGAGATCTGCAAAGCGTCCGAAGCAGGCTTCGGCTATTCACAGCTGATCCGCCGGTTTGGAGAGGGGCTGCCCGGCCATCCGCATCACTGGCTGGTAGAGCGGATCCTGGGAGAGGATCTGATCGAGGACTGAACGCCCAGCGAGGGCAGCCATCGTCCCCGACCCGCCCGCAGGTCATGTTGTCACCAAGTTAAAGTGTCGCCTGGCGTGCAAAGTAGAAATGTCGTCCCGGTGTCGCAGGGCTGAGCCGGCCCCGGCCCGCTCTCGTCAGGAAGGGCCGT